>CAYSND010000079.1:0-7612 GCA_964432305.1 uncultured Muribaculaceae bacterium
ATAACAGAACAGATAGATGCAATGGAGATGATGGGGGTTAACTCTGCCAACTATCTTATACTACCAAAAGTAACCTCTGCCACCCTATTTAGTCCCCTTATTATGCTTATGAGTTTTATACTTGGATTAATAGGAGGGTACCTTACATGCTTACTTACAGAAATAATAACAATACACGATTACCTTAATGGAATAAGATTCGTGTTTAATGGCTCTTATGTAACATATAGTGCCATTAAGACTTCTGTGTTTTGTTTTCTAATAACCTCCATTTCAGCTTTTTTTGGCTATAATGCCAAAGGGGGTTCGCTTGGAGTCGGTTCTTCTGCCACTAAAGCTATAGTTGTAATTTGTGCATTGATTCTTATATTCGACCTTTTGCTTACACAGCTATTGTTATGATAGAAGTTAAACATTTATCCAAAGAATTTGAAGGGAGAGAGGTCCTTCATGACATCTCTGCTGATTATCAGCGTGGCAAATGCTCGCTTATGATAGGTGCAAGTGGCTCAGGGAAGACTGTTCTTCTTAAATCCATAATAGGGCTTTTAGAGCCGGAAAGGGGGGAAATATGGTATGACGATATCCTCTTCAATAAACTCCAATCCGATAAAAAAAACAACATGAGAAGTAAAATGGGAATGCTTTTCCAAGGGAGTGCATTATTTGATTTTGCAACTGCTGAGGAGAATGTTATGTTTCCGATGGACTTTTTCACCTCTTGGAGTAAAGAGGAGAAGAGAGAGAGGGCAAACTTCTGCCTTAAAAGGGTAAATTTAGAAAATGTAAATAAAAAATATCCCTCCGAACTCTCAGGGGGTATGCAAAAAAGGGTGGGAATTGCAAGAGCCATTGCACTAAATCCTAAGTATCTATTCTGCGATGAACCTAATTCAGGTCTTGATCCTCACACCTCTATACTTATTGACCAGCTTATTAAAGAGATTACTTTCGAATATAATATTACAACTATTGTAAACACCCACGACATGAACTCCGTTTTTGAAATAGGAGATAAAGTAATTTTTATCCATAAAGGTCATAAGAAATGGGAAGGGAGTAAAGATGATATTCTAACAACAGAGTGTCTTGAACTAAATGAATTTGTTTTTGCCTCTAATATGGCAAAAGAACTCCGTTCGAGATTATAGATGGAACCTTAATCCCAATTCGAGTTTAAGCTGTAAAGGCTGCTCTGTCCTGATGCTGTAAGGTTGATTATTCTTGAAGAAATAAGCAAGCGAGGGATCTAAATAGAGACCTAATAATTTCGTAACCTTAATCTCTACTCCGGCACCTATAGAAGATGACCACTGCAGCCCCTTTATAGATTCACTCATATAGGTTACATCATCATTTAAGTCCTTCATTTTGAAATTAGCATGAAGACCTTTCTCAGTCATTACCCCTGCATGAGTATAAAACTTAACTCGGTTGTTTTGTAGTATAGTATAAAAACAGGTGACAGGGAGCCCTATGTAATGAAGATTCTGTTCTACCAAAGACTGTAATGATGAATTGATCAAAGCCTCATATTTTCCATTAAGGAGGGTGTAATTTATCCCAACGCCTAAGGAGAGTCTCTCTGAAAAAGGAACTTGAAATTGAATCCCGAAGGAGAGTGGAATTGAATGCATAGGCTGTGATATAGGGGCAACACCATAGTTTGTAGGGGCTATTGCTCCGGGACTAAAACGAGGCTGTCTAAAATCCCCATCGGCTGCTGAAATTATCGCAAGTAAGTTAGAAGAGGCAGATAAGATAACAGGTAAGCCATCCTTCTCCTCTTTTACATTCATAGCTAAATAACCATTCTCTGCTATCTGCTCAGAGATGGTTTTATACTCCCTCTGCTGTTTATTTTCTTTTTTTGAGGGAACAGGTTTTTCTGCGACTTCTACCGCTGATGTATCGCTTCTCAGAGTTTCAACCTCTTGAGGAGTCTCTTTTTTATCTACTGCTACCTGAGCAACAAGTTCCTTCTTAGGAACAACAGCAATCCTATTACTCTTTAAAGAAGCTTTTTTAGTAATCTTTTCATTAACTATAGGGGTGCTCTCCTCTATTTGGGGTGTTATCACGGTTTTCTCTACACTCTGCTCAACTTTAGCAGTTATCACTGCATCTTTATCTCTCTGAGGAATAAAAAGTAGTAAACCAACTGCTACACAAGCAGCCGCTGCGTAATATCCTACTCGTTTAAGTATAACCACCCTTCTCCTTCTCGCCAGACCCTTCTCTATTCCTACCCACAATCCATCATTCACGGGCTCCGAATATGAATCCGCTAACTCTTTAATCTTTTTATCAAATTCTATATTGTTCATTTCCTAATTTTATTCAATTCAACAATCCTCTCTTGAAGCCAAAACCGCGCTCGGCTAAGTTGAGAACGAGAAGCACCTTCGGAGATATTTAACTGAGCTGCTATCTCCTGATGTGAATATCCGTCAAATACACTAAGGTTAAAAACTGTTCTAAATCCGAGAGGCATCTTGGAAATCAACTCCATAATATCTTTCCCTTCGATGGTATCGAGGATATTATCCACCATTGGAGTATTCGATCTTAACTCTTCAATATCCTGAGTATCCCTCAAAACATCATTCTTCCTCAATTGCATTAATGCAGTATTGACAAATATTTTTCTCATCCAACCTTCAAAAGAACCTATCCCTGTATAGCTTCTGAGCTTGGTAAAAACGGTTATAAAGCCGTCCTGAAGCAAGTCATTAGCTGAATCTCGATCACCTGAATATCTATAACAGACAGAGAACATACGAGAAGCAAACCTTTCGTACAATTCTCTCTGAGCCCGCCTATCTTGTTTAATACAAGCATCTATGAGCTCCTTTTCTGTTTTATAACAAGATCTTTCAGATGACATCCTGTCCGTTTTATAGATGCAAAAATAAACCATTTTGCTGCATTATCATAAGAGATTTTGATTATTTTTGCGAGTATATATATAAAAAGGTTATGACAACGATTTTTAGACGAGGGGCTCTTTTATTTTTATTCTTATCTATCGGACTCTTTTCCAGCATCTCTGCACAGACTAAAGAGAGTGCAGGAGAGTTACTTCAAGCAGTACAAGATTATAATATAGGGGATTTCAAAGGGGCAGAAAAACAGTTTTTGAATATCATCTCTTCTGATCCCACTAACGATGCCGCATACTATTATTTAGGCAATATTTATTATTACTCAAATCAGGTAGATCTTGCGGAAAAGTATTTAAGGTTAGCTGTTGAGAGAGATCGAAACAACTACTGGTATCGCATCAAACTTGCACAGTTTTACGCAAATACAGAGAGGGTGGAATATGCGATTGCACTCTATGAAAACTTAAAAAACGACTATCCCGAAAAAAACTCTCTCTATTATGATATAATATCGCTTTATATCTCATCTAATCAGATAGATGAAGCTCTAAAAACTCTCGACATTATTGAGAACACTAAAGGCGCCAATGAGGCTACGGGACAGGCTCGATATGAACTAATGATGAGGCAGGGGAAATATGATGAGGCTAATCTTTTTCTAGAAAATTTTGAAAAAGAGTACCCTTCACCACAAACTGCATTTATACTTGGGGATCTTTACAAAAACAAATTCATAGATACCACAGCAGTAAAATATTACTCTAAGGCGTTGGCTATGGACCCAAACTATACACCGGCATATTACGGGCTTGCTGAAGTTTATCGGATGAAGCGTCAGTTTCCTGAGTACTTTAGTAATATAAACATCTTTATGTCCGATAAGAGCATGTATTCCCAAACAAAAGTTCGTTATCTGAAAGAGGTGGTCTTTAATCCGCAGTTCGTTCAAATCTTTAAGCCACAAATAGACACTATGGTAACAAACACCATTGCTGCTCACCCCGGCGATAGTGCCGTTCTCTCAGTTGCCGCACAATACTATATTATAACAGACAGGACTGATCAAGCAAACACTCTCTATCTGGAAAACATTGCCAATTACCCTAACGACCTAAGAATAAACAATGATTATACCTCTCTCCTCTATTTTACTAAAGAGTGGAAACCTTTGATAAAACATCTTGAACTCTGTACAGTCAAGTTTAATAATGAAACATATTTATATGAGTTATTAGCTGTCGCACATTGGCAAAATGAGGATTATGATAAAGCGATAGAGACCTATCTTGCCATACTTAAAAACTCAGGAAAAAACAGAGAGACTCAATTAAATTGCTATGCAGCCCTCGGAGACCTATACCATTTAAAAAATAATTCAAGGAAATCTTTTAGCTATTATGATAAGGCTCTTAAGATAGACCCCGACAATAATCCTGTCCTTAATAATTACGCCTATTACCTCAGCACTGAAAACAAGAAATTGAAGAAGGCTCTGGCGATGAGTCAAAAAACTATAAGAACAGAACCTGATAACCCAACCTACCTCGACACCTACGCTTGGATTCTCTATCTACTCGGAGACTATGAAGAGGCTAAAAAGTATTTCAAACATGCCATGCTTTATGGTGGAAAAGAGAGTGCTGTTATTTTAGACCATTATGCAGATGTACTATTTGTACTTAAAGAATACGACCTCGCGATTATCTATTGGGAACAGGCGTTGAAATTGGACGACACTTTGGGAATTGACAAAAAGATTTCCGAGAAAAAAGCCCTAATTAAGTAAAGAGCAGATGAAGAGGATTTCTGTCATATCTATTTTATTATGCATCTCGATTAGCATTTGCGCTCAAGATGTCTCTCGGCAGAATGCTCAAAAAAAGAAGATAGAACAAGAGATCTCTTATATCGACAAGCAATTAAATTCCACAAAGAACAAACAGAAAGAGTCCCTAAACACTCTCGCTCTAACGCATAAAAAAATAGAGAGTAGAAAAAAGCTCCTCAAAGAGATAGACTCTGAAATAAAAGGTTACGAGAGCAGTATAGATATTAAAGGGAATGACATACAGAGACTCCAATCTCGATTAGATACATTGCAGATGTATCATAACAGACTGGTTTATAATACATATAAGAATAGAGATGCCAAAATATGGTTTAGCTATATTCTTGCATCTGAGAATCTTAGCCAAAGCATCAGGAGATGGTCTCACCTTAAAAACCTCTCCAATTCCGTCCGCTTGCAGGGAGTAAACATAATAGAGACTCAAAACAATATTCAGATAGAGAGGAGGGAATTAGAATCTCTTAGACTTGCCTCCATAGAGACTCAAAAGCAGCGTGAAAGGGAGTTTAATCAACTTGCAAAAGAGGAGGCTTCTGTAAAGAGTACCATAAATAATTTAAAAAAACAGGAGAAATCCCTTAGCACTGATTTAAACAATAAAAAGAGGGAGGTAGAAAGACTAAATAGGGAAATCGAAAGAATACTCGCAGAAGCTGTAAAAGAGCAGAAAAAAGGGGGGAAAAGTAAGATAGATTATGAACTCTCTGCCAAATTCAGTGAAAATATGGGTAAACTTCCATGGCCTGTAAAAGCGGGTGTAATAGTAGAGAGATTCGGGCAAGGGTATCACCCTGTCTTTAAAAATGTAAAACTCCCATTTAACAATGGTGTAAATATCTCGACAAATGAAAATTCCGATGCCTATTCTGTCTTTAATGGAGTTGTCAAACAGGTCCTCGTAATGCCTGGATACAATCAATGTGTGCTCGTCCAGCACGGAGAATATTTTACATTCTATACCAAGTTAAAGAGGGTATATGTAAAGATAGGACAACAGGTCAAAACCGGGGAGGCTGTTGGTACTATTGATGACACGGATGGTACATCTATTCTCCATTTCCAACTCTGGAAAGGGACTAATAAACAAAACCCTGAAAATTGGCTTATAGATAGAGATTAATAATCGAAAGTACTCCCCCCAATAAATTCACGGACAATGGAAGTAGGGGGAATAGTGCTTATTTCAACAGGAGTAAGAGCAACAATATATGAGAGGAACTTTTGTAGCCTGATGCTCTCTACATAAGCTGCTGAGGTTGGTGGTATTCTAAGGAGCAGAGGCTCTGCATAATATTTCAATAAAGGGAGATCAAAAATCAATGAGGAGTTAAACATTACATCGGAGTTCTCCTGGAACGGGAAGATATTTTTCTCTTCTCCCCTCCGAACACTTGCCCATCTTAATATAGTCTCCTCCGGAGAAATTCCTCTTGTAGAATTATCTCGCACTATTCGCCTTAGCAGTCTATTATCAGAGGTGGAGATAGTATTATTTTCATCAATGGAGAGGGAGGTTACTGCTGAAGCATAAATTTTAAAAATCCTCTCTTGATCTATCTCTTTGGAAAGTTCAGGGTTAAGAGCGTGGATTCCCTCCATTATCAAAATATCCTTCTCTCCCATTTGAATCTTAGTGCCATCAAAATACCTCTCTCCCTTTACAAAATTAAATTTAGGGAGTTCCACCTCTTTCCCTGCAAAAAGGTCATTAAGTTGTTCATTAAGAAAATGGAGATCCATAGCATGCAAATCCTCAAAATCATACTCCCCTTTTTCATCCTTAGGTGTAAACTCGCGGTTTACAAAATAATTATCCATAGCGATAATTACAGGATTTAGTCCTAATACTTTGCACTGAAGAGCAACACGTTTAGAGGTGGTAGTCTTTCCACTACTCGATGGGCCCGAAATAAGGACAAGTTTTATATGGTTCTTATTTTTATAAATCATATCCGCAATAGCTGAGTATTTTCTCTCATGAAGAGCCTCAGCCACCTGAATTAACTCTTTTGTATTTCCGGATAGAATAGTCTTATTTACGCTTGCTATTGCATTAACACCTAAGATAGCACACCAATCCGAATTCTCTTTAAAAACAGAACTTAGTTTATCTTGATATTTGTAGTCAGCTACCCGCCATGGCTCATTGGAAGAGGGGGATTGGAGGCAGAAACCGTAACTATAAGGAAAGAGATCAAAAAGATCTATATCACCTGTAGAATAGATAAGAGGACCATAAAAGGTATCAGCATAACCATCAAGAAAATAGACAGTTGTAAAGAATTTTCCTAAACTCTCTACTAATAGTGCCTTCTCCTCTCTACCATTATCACGATAAAGCTTTGCAGCTTCAGCATTTGGGAGTCTCTTTCGCGTTATAAGGTAATTGCCTGCGATATATTCTCTCATCCTTTGGGATATAGAGAGTACCTCTTCCCTACTAAGATTAACTTTAATAGGATAGCCGTCACCATCCCTCCCTTTTTCCCTTAATTCTCCATAAAGCCCATTAGGGAGGGAGTAGTCTATTACAAGTGAGTATTGTGGGAAAAGGTCAACTACACTTTTCTGAAGGATAAAAGAGAGAGTTCTCATATAACTCCTTCTGCCATCACTATGCGTTATATCTATAAACTTAACTTTAATAGGAAAATATACAGTATAACTCAACTCTTTCAGTTTATTGTCCACTAAAGCAGCAAGTACCCGGTATTTACATTTGTGATTAATCTGTTTGACAATCTCTTTTAGCTCCGTACCAGGCTCACACTCAAAATAATCAGCGATATTATCACAATAAATTTTAATTTGTTTCATACTTTATTATTATCGGGAATCCAAGCCCAAAATGTACTTCCTTCCCCAAGTTTCGAATCAA
>CAYSND010000080.1:0-7514 GCA_964432305.1 uncultured Muribaculaceae bacterium
ATCTCTAAAAGATCTCTTGCAACTGTTTTTTCAACTGAAATCATAACTTCAATATTTTTACAAAAATAATAAAAATAACAAATACCCCTGCATCGAAGAGATAATAACTCCATTAAAATTCGATTACATCTCCTCACTACTCTTAATTTTTACTACTTTTGTGCCATTATGCATAGGATATACTTCGACAAACGAACATTAGCCATCTGCTCTCCGACAGACCAGTCATTAAATGACCCTAATTCAGTCATATATAAACCTGGCGCTGAACCTGATTTTCAAAGCCTTATCCTACTTTTTGAAAAATCAAAAGAGATTTCCAAACTCTATATCCCCACTGACCAAGAAGAGGCAGTCTATCGTCAGATCTGCTCACAATTCGCACAAATTAATGCCGGAGGTGGACTTGTAATGAACAAAAGAGGGGATTTCCTCCTTATTTTCCGCAATGGTCTTTGGGATCTCCCTAAAGGGAAACAGGAGCCGGGAGAAGATATCAGACTATCGGCACTTCGCGAAGTGGAGGAGGAGTGTGGAATAAAGGATTTAGAGATTAGACGACTTATCTGTATCACCGATCACACATATAGATTCGGCGATAAATTTATCCTAAAACATACCTATTGGTACAGAATGTTATATAACCGACCTACTGAACTCTCACCCCAGACAGAAGAGAATATCTCTAAAGCTACATGGGTCTCCAAATCAAGCCTGCCTGGCTTCCTTGATAACACATACCCCTCTATCATAGAGGTGTTTAAGAACACACATATTATCTGATTAGCGTAAATCTGTAACCACTACATCCCCCAATTTATCCACATCGAGAGTGAAAAAAGAGGCTGTTTTGGCATCAACCCCTATAAATGAGGTTACATCTGCGATATATGTCTCCCCATTTTGTGAAATATATTTCAGTGAAGTAGGGAGAAATGTAGAGCCATCTATCGAAACCTCAACTGACAGATAAGAGGATTTTTTCTTATTAAGAGGCTTTAACTCAATAGAATAAATAGTCTTTTCCCCACTCTGTTTCACTTTGGGTTTAGAGGGGAAAGAGTTGTTTTTAGAGACATTTGCCAATATCGCAAAAGGGTTATTAGCTATATCGTTCTTAGAGGGGTCATTTGGAAGAATTACCACCTCTTGGTCTTCAATATTTAAAACTCTGACAGTAGCTCCATCACAATAAACTTCCACTCCTGAAGTGGTCATTTTATAATACTCCCCCTGTGAGAGAATTACCCCCTTCTCTTCCCCTATTTTCGCTTTAGATGAGTTAAACGCAGTAAAATTAAAGGCTACTTTTTTACATTGAAACTGATCCATACTCTTCTGCATAGAAGCCAGAACCGACTCCGATGAGGGTTGCGCATTAACACCTAAAGTCAAAAAGGTAAAAATGGAGAGAAGGAAAAACATTTTTTTACACATAGAGCCCTATTTTTAATTGGTTTCCTACTCAAGTGTACTCAAAAGTTGTTCCAAAGAGTCAAAACTTGTATAATTAACATCCCTTGGCTTACCGCCACCCACTGATGGTCCGACAATACCTGCTTCATAAAGTTGATCCATTATAGATCCTGCCCTATTATGCCCTATCCTAAATCTCCTCTGTAACAGAGAAGTGGAACCTGACTGTTCGCGTACAACAAGCCTTGCAGCCTCTTCAAAAAGTTCATCTCTTCCACCGCCACCGCCACTGACTACTGCACCGGAACTCCCTCCCGATGCTCCCTTCTCTTCAGGGATATACTCCGGAAGGTCAAAGGCTCTTCCATAACTCTGCTGTCCCGATATATACTCCGCAATACTCTCCACCTCCGGTGTATCGATAAAAGCACATTGAACCCTGATAAGTTCTGCGCTCCCCGCCGAAACAAGCATATCCCCACGCCCCACAAGCTGGTTTGCACCTGACTGGTCGAGAATGGTCTTGGAGTCCACACTCGAAATAACACGGAAAGCAATACGGGCAGTAAAGTTGGCTTTAATCGTACCTGTAATGATATTAGTAGTAGGTCTTTGAGTCGCTATAACCAAATGAATCCCGATAGCACGGGCTAATTGCGCAAGTCTCGCCATAGGATCCTCTATCTCCCTCCCGGCAGTCATCAGAAGGTCGGCAAACTCATCTATAATTACCACTATAAAAGGCATATACTGATGTCCTTTATTAGGATTAAGTTTACGCGAGAGGAATTTCTCATTATACTCCTTAACATTTCTCACACCCGCCGCCTTCAAAAGATCGTAACGGGTATCCATAAGTTTACAGAGCGACCTAAGAGTATATACAACTTTCTGAGTATCGGTAATAATAGCATCCTCCTCATCAGGGAGTTTTGCCAAATAATGATTCACAATAGACTCATAGAGAGAGAGTTCCACTTTCTTTGGATCTACTAAAACAAATTTCAACTCCGCAGGGTGCTTCTTAAAGAGCAATGAGGTAATTATTGCATTCAATCCCACAGACTTTCCCTGCCCCGTGGCACCTGCAATCAAGAGGTGAGGCATCTTTGCAAGATCGTGGATCATAACAGAATTTGCAATGGTCTTCCCTAATGCTATCGGAAGGTCAAATTTGGACTCCTGGAACTTTGGATCTTCGAGGAGAGAACGCATTGAGACAATACTCGGTTTTTCGTTTGCCACTTCGATTCCAACTGCATTGCTCCCCTCAAGGGTAACCACACGCACCCCCTTTGCAGCAAGCGAACGCGCAATATCCTCCTCAAGTTTTTTAATGGAAGAGACCCTTACCCCGGGAGCAGGCACTACCTCATAAAGGGTAACCGTAGGTCCTACCCTTGCTGAAATCTTCGATATTGCAATCTTGAAATCCTGCAACGTCTCCGAAATTTTCCTATTGTTCTTTTCAAGCTCCTCACGTGAAACATTGAATTTCTGTGCCTTGTACTCCTCAAGCAGAGTAATGGGAGGGAATTTATATCTCGAAAGACTAAGTCTTGGGTCATATTTCTGCCTCCAATCTGCATCCGAAAGTTCCTCATCACTCTCCTCTTTCTGATCTAAAACCTCAAACTCATGGTCAGGGTCAATCTCCTCTCTCTTATATGGATAGGGGGGTTCAAGCTCGATTTCTCCCCCCAACTCGTCAATCTCCTCTTGCACTGTCTCAGGCTCAGAAATAGGCTCGCTCTCAGTATCAGGTTGCTCCCACTCTTTAATCTCAAATTCCACTTCATCTACTTTAGGAGTCTCCTGCGACTCTGAAACCTCCTCTTCCACAGACTCTTCACTCTCATCCTCGATATCGGCCTCTATAGAATCACCATCCTCTTTCTTCTTAAACATCTTGTCGAAAAGGGCATAAAACTTATCTATTACCTTTCTACTCAACAATATCAACCAAGTAATAAGGAGGAAAGAAACCACACACCCTGCCCCGATTTTTCCAAGCATTGCACAGAGCCACTCATTAATGTAGTAGCCATAAGAGCCCCCTGCTCCCTGTCCAAAAAGAGAATTAAAAGAGGTAAAAGAGAAGATATAAGAGAAAAGCATCGATAAGACAATACACCCTAAAAGGGACATAAAAAAGAGTCTTACTATTCTGACACTCTTTATCTTAAAACAGAAAATGGAAACGCCGCCGAGAAAGAAAGGGATAATGAATGCCCCTAAACCAAAGGTTTTGGAGATTAAGAAATTTGACCAAATAAAACCGATCCTTCCCCCACCATTTTCTACTCCTGTAAGGTTTTTAAATAGATCTGATTCAAATAAAAGGCTCTGATCTCCACGCCATGTAAAGAGATATGAAATCAGAGAGACAAGCGTAAATAGTGCAAACAACGCAAAGAGTACTCCGCAAATAAAACGAAGCACTACTTTGGTGGTTGAATCATGCTCTACTTTCTTAACTTGTTTTCCCTTCTTAACCGGTTTTACTTGCTTTTCCATCTTTTCTTATTGTTCTTACCGCTTTTACGATGCACTTTCCCTTGACTCCCAGCATTTGGAGCCATAATTCCGGGACGGTTGAAAGTCTCTTTGTCTGAGATGGACTCAAGATGTATATGCTCCGGAACTATCAGACGTCCTTCTGAAAGTTTACGTATATCATTAAAAATAGTCTCCTCCGATACTGAGTCCTTATTCCAAATAAGATACTGCTGTCGCATATAGGAAGCCATTGTTTTAATCATAGCATCTTTAAGCTCTCCCTCCTCTTTAGATGCGATAACATCTATCATATTCTGAATATTTCTTCCGTAGTGAGCTGCCTTTACAGGCTTTGTTTCCAATGGAATAGCATCAGGTTTAGCATCAAATGTCTCTTGTGTGGGGGCGGGATATGGAGAATCAATATCGAGATCGAAACCTGCTATTAAATGAACATGATCCCAAAGCTTGTGCTTATAATCATTCATCTCTCTAAGTGAAGGATTAAGAATTGCCATTATCTTTACTACCTCCTTTATCTGCTCACTCCTCTTTTCACGATCGGGAATCAGCTTTACTTGCTCTATCATCTTCTGAACATGCCTTCCATATTCGGGCATGGTTAACTTTTCTCTTGTGGTATTATAATCCATCATATTTAAATTTCAGCAAATATAGCGAATTTTTAAACTATATTTGTGGTAAAAATAAATAATTATGGTAAATGTACTTGTAACAGGGGCAAATGGACAGCTCGGTTCAGAAATAAGATTATTAACCGAGGGAAAAGGGAACTTCTTCTTTTCTGATATTCCGGAAATGGATATCTGCGATTTTTCAAGTGTGAACTCATACGTAAAAGAGCATAAAATAGGGGCAATTATAAATTGTGCTGCTTATACCAAGGTGGACAATGCTGAAGATGAGCCTGAAATAGCATATAAAATAAATGCAGAAGGGGTTAAAAATCTCGCTGCAGTAGCTCTCGAAAATGATGCAACACTTATTCACATCTCCACCGACTATGTTTTCGATGGTCATGGTATCAACAGGGTCGAAAAATCAAAGCAGAGCAGTACATCTTCACCTCGCCCCTACCGCGAAAGTGATACCTGCTCCCCGGCCACAGTATATGGACGCACCAAACTTGCAGGGGAAACCGCACTCCGAGAGTCGGGATGTAAATCAATAATAATCCGCACTGCATGGCTCTACTCCATTTTCGGCAATAATTTCGTCAAGACAATGCTCTCCCTTGCCCATAAAAACGGTACCATTAGAGTAGTCTCAGACCAGATAGGCTCCCCCACTTATGCCAAAGACCTCGCTAAAGCTATTCTTCACACTCTCCCCAAACTCGAAGCCCGTCCCCGTTACGGAGAGGTTTTCCATTATAGTAATGAAGGAGTCTGCTCGTGGTATGAATTTACCCGTGCAATTATGGAAATTTCCAAACTCGACTGCACCATTATACCGATCTCCTCAGATCAATTCCCCACAAAGGCCGAGAGACCTAAATACTCTCTTCTTGATAAAGAGTTGATAAAGGTAACATTCGGGGTAGAAGTCCCCCAATGGAAAGATAGCCTAAAAGAGATGCTTGCTACAGATTTTTAAGAAGCTTAGTTACTATGATCAATAACCCTAAAATTAGAACTATGAAGAATAATAAAATGATTTCCGCTCCTGCTGTAGGTCTATATTTATCTTGTTTTGCCGGAGTATTAGGATATTACGGTTTTACCTCTTGCTCTGAAAGTAAAAAAATAGTCAATGAAGAGAGTAAGGAGAAGAGACCTCTGAACATCGTTTACATTATGAGCGATGACCATGCCCGTCAAATGATTAGCTGTTATGACCAGAGACACATTCAGACCCCAAATATAGACAGGATTGCAGAAGGGGGTGTCCGATTTAATAATGCCTTCGTGGCAAACTCTATTTCAGGACCAAGTCGTGCATGCCTTCTTACAGGGAAACATAGCCACAAAAACGGCAAACTCGATAACCATACCTCTTTTGACGGGTCCCAACAGACTGTTCAGGAGTTACTCAGAAATGGGGGGTATCAGACAGCTATGATAGGGAAATGGCACCTTGACAGTGAGCCGACTAATTTTGACCATTGGGAGATTCTTCCGGGACAGGGGAGTTATTATAATCCTGACTTTATTACACCGGAAGGCAAAAAGAGATATGCCGGATATGCCACTACCATTACCACAGACCTTGCCCTTGAGTGGCTTGAAAATGGGAGAGATAAGGCCAAACCTTTCTGTCTCTTCCTACACCATAAGGCACCACATAGAAACTGGATGGCTGATACAGCCTATTTATCTCTATATGAAGATAAAACATTTGATATCCCCTCTAATTTCTTCGATGACTATAGTGGCAGAGTTGCTGCTGCACAGCAGGAGATGAGTATCGCCAGCGACCACGATATGGATATAGTTAATGATTTGAAAATGATACGCCCGGGGGTAAAAACACGCCTCTCAGACGCATACATTTATGGAGAATATGCCCGCCTCGATTCAGCCCAAAAGAGAAAATGGGATGCTCACTACCAACCTATTATAGACTCCTTCTACGCGTCAAACCTTTCAGGAAAAGAGCTTGCCTTATGGAAATACCAACGCTATATGCGTGATTACTCAAAAGTTATAAAAAATCTTGACGATAATATAGGGCGCGTCCTCGACTATCTTAAAGAGCATAATATGCTTGAAAACACCATTGTCATTTATACCTCTGACCAAGGGTTTTATATGGGTGAGCATGGGTGGTTCGACAAAAGATTTATGTATGAGGAGTCCTTCTCTACCCCCTTGGTAATGCATCTCCCTAAAGAGTTTTTAAAACATGGAGAGATAAAAGCATTGGTCCAAAACATAGACTTCGCCCCGACCATGCTTGATATTGCTGGAGTTCCTATACCCAAAGATATTCAGGGGGTATCCCTTCTACCACTGCTCCAGAATGAGAAAGCACCCTCGGGATGGCGTAAATCCCTCTATTACCATTACTATGAATACCCCGCTGAACATGCAGTAAAACGTCATTACGGAGTAAGAACCACTAAGTATAAACTTATCCATTTCTATAATGACATAGATACATGGGAACTTTATGATATTAAAAGAGATCCCAAAGAGATGAATAATCTCTTTGGAGAGCCTAAATATAAAAATTTGACTAAAAAACTAAAATCAGAGCTGCTTCGTCTTCAAGAACTCTACGATGATCCGATTAGAAATGCGGAGTAGTTCTAATCTAACTTAGCGTCTGCTAACGGTAATGCTGCGGCATCTTTTGGTGAGAGTTTAATTTCGGAGGAGGGGACCATCCATTTGATTCCAACTGCAGGGTCACTCCATAAGAAAGAACCCTCGGCACTTGGGGTATAAAACTCCGAGCATTTATATTGGAATATGGTATTCTCTTCGAGAACAACGAATCCATGTGCAAAACCTGCAGGGATAAAGAGTCCCAATTTATTCTGTTCACTAAGAACCACCGAAACATATTTACCAAATGTGGGAGATCCGGGACGAATATCGACAGCAACATCCTGCACGCTCCCCTTAACCACCCTC
>CAYSND010000081.1:0-7460 GCA_964432305.1 uncultured Muribaculaceae bacterium
TTTAATTTGGACTTGCAAAGTTAAGAAATTTATTTCTAATCCATAACTCCAAACGATATTCCCAAACTAAAATAAAAGACATCCCCCAACGGGCAAGAAGCATAACCCACCAAATACCACCAACAGAAGCAAGTAGCATCGGGTCTTCAAGATTACTATGGGAGATTCCGATATGAGTGTTAAGTAAGTTCACATCTCGCTTGGTTAGGACACCTTTTCCTATCTCATCTATCATAGCAGCAGCACCATAAGCTAGTCCAAGTACATTAGCAATTATCCATAAGAAAGAGCATCTTTTGGGGAGACCGAAAAAATTCAATACGGGTCCTAAAAACTTAGAGATCCATTTAATTGCCCCAAAATCAGCTAATAATCTCTGCAAAATATTTAGGGCAAAAATCAAAACCGATATTTTAACAACTAATTTTAATGTCGATATAAACCACTCTTTAAACATCTGCCAAAAATCGGGATTTTCCAAAAATTGTAGCGATGAGTCCGTAAGAGTTTTACCACCTGGCATTAGCAGATTTAAGATGTAGGCGAGGATAAAGGCAGAAAGAGTCCTTACTATTCCCATTCTAAGTGCCGACGAGCCGGTTTTCTTTTGAACTGCTGTCTCCACAATTATATTATGAGCACATAAAACCATTACACTCAAGATGGTTATAGAACGTGGGTCTAAGTTAAGGGTAGCTGCTACTGCTATCGCTGAATAAACATTAACAAAAAAGCCGGTAACAAAAGCGAGTGATGCTTCTCCGGGGAGTCCAAGCCTACTAAAAACCGGTTCGAGAGCCTTAGAAATCCAGGGAAGGATATTAAAGTATTTAAGGAAAAGTATAACAAAGGAGACTAATACAGTAACTTTTAAGATCCAAATACAGGTTTTTAGTGTTCCTGGGAGTACCTCTTTTATAGACTTTAAGGCTTTGTGTCCAAACTCGCTCATAGTCTATTTGTTAATATACATCTTTATTATATTCTTTAAAACAGGAATATCTATCGGCTTTGAGATAAAATCATTACACCCTGCTTCGAGAGCTTTCTCTTTATCGGACTCAAAAGCGAAAGCGGTTACTGCTATAATTGGTACATCAGGAGACTCCATCCTAATAAGTTGGGTGGCTTCAAGCCCCCCCATCTCCGGCATTTTCATATCCATAAGGATAAGATCAGGCTTGCGAAGAGAGTACATTCTGACTGCTTCCACTCCGTTCACAGCTCTGATAAGATCATAATCCTTTCTTAGAATAATATTGATAAGGTCGAAGTTATTATCTATATCCTCCGCCACCAGAATTGTTTTTTTCTCTTCAGTATTTCGCTGTTTTACCATTAAATTCCCTTCATCACCATTGTTCGCATTGAGAAGAAATTTAGATACCCCTGAAACATGTATAGGGTTCCCTTTTACATCTCTCTTCTTTATGAGATAATTAGTAATAACTGTTATAAACTTACCATCCCTGTTTTTTAATCGCATCTTAATAACTGAAGAGGGTTTTACTCCGGTAATTACATGAGTAAAATCCTCCCTTACCCTTATAACATCTTCAGGGATAAGCCTCAATGCAAGCTGATCTTCTGTAAAATTGAGTCGCTTAAGCCCCATATCTTCTAATATATAGTCGTTGGATACCTCTTTACTAATCTTAAACTCATTAATTTGGGGGTAGAAGTCCCAAAGTAGAAAGTCATCAAGACCGGATAAAAGAGTGAGATGAGAAAGGGTTTCATTAAGGGAGCTCTCGGTTTTCGATAACTCGCCTATATCGATAATTATTCCATATATAACTGGGTTCCTTAAATCTTGATCGAGTGTCCAACGACAACTATATGACTTCTCCTCTCCATCCATAACAATGTCATAGGAATACTCAAAAACAACCCCTACTTTGGGTTCAACCAAAGTAAGATGCCACTGTTCTCTCAACATTTTTCTATCCTTTTCCGATATTGTGGCAAGATAGTCTTCAAATTTACCAAGTTTAACTTTGCCATCTAAGTGTTTGCCTGTAAGCTTCCAAAAATTATCTGATAGATTATATGTACTTGTATTTACATCGAATTGCCAATAATAGAGTTTACCCAAAATGGAGATATTTTCCCATCTTTTCTTTGATTCATTAGCATCAATAAGATTATTGAAAACGTCTGTATTATTGATTAACTCTAATATATATCCCTCAAAACGTCCATTAGAGAGAATAGTCTTAATGATGACTTTAAAGAAGTAGTGGTCAACAATACGTTTAGAAGGGAAAAGCTTTAAGATAACCCCTGTCTCTTTATGACAAAGTATATCGAGGGTAACAGAGCCTATATTGGAGAGTCTCTCTCTATGATTGCTTGAAAGCAAACCCATTTCAAAAAGGGAAGTCTTGGGATTCTCTAACTCTGGGATAGAATAATTCTCTGAATAATAGCTATTGGCAGAAATGAGATATCCTCTCTTATCATATAACAGAAGAGCTATATCCAAATAATTGGAAAATTCCACACAATCCATATCTTTAATCATTGTAGTCGCTTTCTAAAAGTTTATCCCTATAAACTCTTTATAATTTTTAAAACAGGTATGCAAATATAAAAAAATAACAGAATCAAAAAAAATATATTAATATTTCTTTTGCAATTTTTGATATTATTTTCTATTTTTGATGGAATCAATAAAAATATTTATGTATGAATAGTATTAAAGGAACACAAACTGAGAGAAATTTGCTCCACTCTTTTGCAGGAGAATCACAAGCAAGAAACCGCTATACTTATTTTGCAAGTGTGGCTAAAAAAGAGGGGTATGAGCAGATCGCTGCCATTTTTTTAGAAACTGCGGAGCAGGAGAAAGAGCATGCAAAGAAATTTTTCAAATATTTGGAAGGAGGGATGGTAGAAATAACAGCCTCATTTCCAGCAGGAACTATCTCCACAACCGCCGAGAATCTCGCTTCAGCAGCAGCCGGTGAGTACGAAGAGTGGGCAGAAGCCTACCCTGCATTTGCAGAGATTGCAGAGAAGGAGGGATTCCATGAAATAGCCACTACTTTTAAGATGATTGCTAAAGCTGAAGCAGAGCACGAAGCTCGATATAGAAAACTATTGAAACGATTAGAGGAGAATAATGTGTTTAGTAGGGATGAGGAGATTGAGTGGCAGTGTAGAAACTGCGGGTTCGTTCATAAAGGGAAGAAAGCACCTGAAAAATGCCCTGCTTGTCAACACCCACAAGCATATTTTGAGCCCAAAAAAGAGAATTTATAATTTTATGCTTATATGAGATATATTACTCTCTTATTACTTTTTCTATCTATGACCCTCCCTGCACAACCAAAGGTAATAGCACATCGTGGATATTGGGATTGTGAGGGTTCTGCTCAAAACTCGCTTGCATCACTAATAAAGGCTCAGGAGATAGGGGTCTATGGGAGTGAGTTCGATGTGTGGATTACCGCTGACGGAGTAGCAGTGCTTAATCACGATGCTGCCTATCAGGGGGTTGTTATTGAGACCTCTAAGTATGATGATCTACAAGGATTACGATTAAAAAACGGAGAACCTATTCCAACCCTCGAACAATATTTTGAACAAGGGATTAAATATCCTGAGGTTAAACTGATTCTCGAGCTTAAAGTTCATTCCTCCGCCGAAAACGAAGAGAGAGCGATAGCTGAAGTAGTAAGACTTGTGGAAAAATATGGTTTTTTCGAAAATATTCCTGAAGGGGGTTCACCTCAGATAGAGTTTATCTCTTTTAGTTTTTCTACTTGCCAAAAATTTGCCAAGGCTTTCCCAACTGCCGAGGTGGCTTATTTACGTGGAGACATCTCCCCTAAAAAGGTAAAGAGAGGGGGAGTTCCTGCTATTGACTATAATCATATCATCATATCAAACAACTCGCATTGGGTAAAACAGGCTCATAGGCATGATATGAAAGTAAATGTGTGGACTGTGAATAGTGAGTTTCTAATTAAGGCAATGATAAAAGAGGGGGTGGACTTTATTACCACTGACAACCCTGTTGTTGCCTTGGAAATATGCAAAAAGTAAAAGATTTTATTTATTTCAATTTTATTTCCTACTTTTGAAAGTTGAATTAAAATTATTACTAATAATCTAAAAAATACCTTCATGAACGACACTAAGAAAAAAAATTATGCATTGCCTATTGCGATGATGTTTGCTCTATTCTTTATGATCTCCTTCGTTACCGGGCTTCAAAACCCCTTCGGAGTTATCGTTAAGAATCAATTCGGAGTCTCCAACTTTATGTCGCAGCTCGGTAATGCTGCAAACTTCATAGCTTACGCCTTTATGGGAATTCCCGCAGGTTTGCTACTCTCGAGAATTGGCTATAAAAAGACTGCTCTCTCAGCCATTTTGGTTGGATTTGTGGGAGTCGGAATAACCTATCTTTCGGGACTTGCCGGAAGTTTTGGTGTTTACCTTACCGGAGCATTCATTTCAGGATTCTCTATGTGTATGCTTAACACTGTTGTAAACCCTATGCTCAACACTCTTGGAGGCGGAGGCAAAAAAGGTAACCAACTAATTCAGTGGGGAGGTTCTATTAACTCTATAGGTGCCACCATAGTTCCGGTATTAGTAGGGGCTTTGATGGGAAATGCTGCTCAAGCAAAAATTTCTGATGCAACTCCAGCCTTATTCCTTGCTATGGGAATTTTTGTATTGGCATTCCTTATCCTCTATTTTGTAAATATTCCTGAACCTCACATGGTTGCAAAAGTTAAGAGTGCAGTAAAGGATAAACATAGTGCTTTCTCGTTCCGTCATTTCGTACTTGGAGCTATTGCCATTTTCCTCTATGTAGGGGTAGAAGTTGGGATTCCTAACATGGCAAACCTCTTTATGACCACCGGAGGTGAAGGATTTGCTGCCATTGATGCTGCTGTTGCAGGGACTGTAATTGGAACTTATTGGTTCCTTATGATGATAGGTCGTATCGTAGGAGGGGTAATCGGAGGAAAAGTTTCGAGTAAGTCAATGCTGACCATTGTCTCCTCATTAGCATTGGTATTGGTCTTAATTGCTATTTTTGCACCTACCACAATGGTTAAAATGCCCGTATTCAGATCAGATATCTCTATTGGAATGGAATCTGTTCCAATGAATGTTCTCTTCTTGGTTCTCTGCGGACTATGTACCTCAGTTATGTGGGGTAGCATATTCAATCTTGCAGTAGAAGGACTTGGAAAATATACTGCTGCTGCTTCAGGTATCTTTATGATGATGGTGTGCGGTGGAGGTATTCTTCCTTTGATTCAGGGAGCTGTTGCCGATGCAAGCAATTATCTAACAAGCTACTGGGTGGTATTTGCAGGATTTGCATTTATACTCTTCTTCGCACTCGTAGGATCGAAAAATGTTAATAAAGATATAGTAACCGAATAATTTATATAATATGGAAAAACCTTTCGTAATAGGTATAGACATTGGGGGACAATCCACCAAAATGGGGATTGTAGATGCTAGAGGCAACATTCAAGTTCAAAGCGTTATTTCTTCACTCCAGAAAGACCTTGCCTCATATATGGACGATTTGACAACAGCCCTTAGAGACCTGATTGGTAAGATTGGGGGAAAAGATAAGATAAAAGGGATAGGTGTAGGTGCTCCAAATGGCAACTATTATAAAGGGAGCATCGAATTTGCTCCAAACCTTACTTGGGGAAGAGATGCTGATGGAAAACCGATGGTTATACAGTTTGCTAAGATGGTAAGCGATGCTGTAGGGGTACCTGTTGCAGTTACAAATGATGCCAATGCTGCTGCTGTAGGTGAAATGACCTATGGAGTGGCAAAAGGGATGAAGAATTTCATCATGATAACTCTTGGTACAGGAGTTGGTAGCGGAATAGTGATAGACGGTCATATAGTCTATGGACATGACGGCTTCGCAGGTGAATTAGGACATACCATTGCCATACGCAACGGTCGCCAATGTAACTGTGGACTTAAGGGGTGCCTTGAAACATATACTTCTGCCATAGGAGTAGCCAGAACAGCGAAAGAGGCTTTACAAAATAGCAAACAGGAGAGCATTTTGAGAGAGTGCGATATAGAGAATCTCTCCTCAAAAGATGTTTATAATGCAGCCAAAAAAGGGGATAAACTTGCTCTCGATATTTTTGACCGCACAGGGCGTATCCTCGGTGAGTCTTTTGCAAATTTCGTTGCATTTAGTGCCCCTGAAGCTATTATTATTTTTGGAGGTCTTGCAAAATCGAGAGAGTTTATTGAAAAACCTATCATTGAAGCAATGAATGAAAATCTCCTCGATATTTGGAAAAACAAGATCAAAATCGAATTTTCACAACTAAAGGATTCAGATGCTGCCATACTCGGTGCAAGTGCACTGGCATGGGAGCTATAAACTTATTTAATATCATTAAGAGACCCGCCGAAAGACGGGTTTTTTATTGTGTAATTAGGAGTTTTTATTAAGACTCCGAAAATGACCTGAAGCATCCCTAAAACAAAGAAAATAGGGGAGATAGGATTTAGGGGTAAAATATATAATTGGAGCATAATCCAAAGCATTAAAATTACACCACAAATTATTGAGGCAAAACCACTTAAAACACTCCTCTTTAATAATAAAACGAGGTTTGCAGCATTAGTAAAGCCATTAAGTAAAATCAATGCAATACCTGGAACAATATAGTCCTGGAATAGAAGTTCGGAGAGGGGTAAAACATGAAAGTAAGGCAACAAAAAATTCATTCCTAATAATCTTCCCGCAGGGTCGATAAGCATCAATAATCCCCCCACTAATGCACCTAATCCAATAAATGCAGCGAGAAAAATCAATATTATACGAGGTATTCTCATTGTTTAGCTCTATTTTGAGCAAAAATAGATAAATCGTATTTACATAGCGTTACAAAACCATTAAACTATTGAATGATTATTATTTCGATATGGAGAGGCGTTGTGAGAATCATCCCTTCTTTTTCCAAGGTTTTACTACCGAAATATAGAGTAAGAAGAGTAAGAAAACAAGCTGAACCAGAGCTCCGCCGGTATGAAGGTGTAAATATTTGAAGAAGTCGGGATAATCGGCAAGATTTCCAGTCATTGTTTCAGCTATTTCTTTCATTTTGGCTAACCACCAAAGTCCCAAAACAAATGTGCCGTAGAGTGTTTGCAAAACCACTATAATCCATTTCACCAATAGCCAACGATGTTTGAAAAAGCCCCAATTTGTCCAAATACTATATACTAAGCCGGTCACAAAACTTCCTACACCCCCCACTATAATAAGCCAGATGTCGATAAAGTCGATGATACGTGTGTAGATTTTTGCTTCTTCTACGGTGATAGGCTGAATGAAATGGGGAAAAATAGTAAGTGCCAAGCAACCACCTAACCACATAGTAGCAAATAAAATGTGGATGATTTTTAAAAACTTAGTCTGCTGAGGGGATAACTTTTTCATA
>CAYSND010000082.1:0-7350 GCA_964432305.1 uncultured Muribaculaceae bacterium
TATTTAAAATTTAAAAAAATGCTTCAAATATGGAAAGAGAGAATTTGTGAAGTTTGAGAGTGGAGTATAAAGGGTAGAGTCATCGATTAACTTCTTGGAAAGAATGGTAAACCAGGAGGTGTTGATATAATTAATTAGGGAGATAATAATCCCAAGTATAATAGCCGTTAACAGAAAAGCTATAAGTACACCGAGTAGTTTATTAAGCCACCCCAACATAACTACTTTTATAACATTCTCTAAGAGTTTGCCGATAAGGTTAATTAAAATCATAACAATAATAAGTATCACAACGAAGGCAACTATTTTAGTAATAGATTCAGGGGTAGCAGCCCATTTGCCAAGCCAAATGGCTAAGAGGTTTGAAAATCTATAAGCAATCCAGACCCCCATGAACAACCCTAATATGGCAGTAGTTTGTCTTACAAATCCATCTCTAATCCCTTTTATTACGGCGGGAATAAATGCTACTAAGATAATGATATCGATAATTGACATAGCTTATTCAGTGTAAAGTTTAAGCAAATGTATGAAAAAAAACATAATTATCTTTTTTTCTTATCTTTGCAGGCTAAAAAATATTATTCTATATGAGATTTGCAGAATATAAAGGTTTGGATTTGGTGGAGATAAATAGCTCCGTATTAGAAAAATGGAAAAGGGAAGAGATATTCAAACGCTCTCTTAAAATGAGAAAGGGTGCCCCTAAGTTTATCTTTTTTGAAGGACCTCCATCGGCTAATGGTATGCCGGGTATCCACCATGTTATGGCGAGAGCTATTAAAGATGTATTCTGTAGATATAAGACTCAGCGTGGATTTCTTGTAGAGAGAAAGGCGGGATGGGATACACATGGTCTCCCTGTGGAGCTTGGTGTGGAGAAGATGTTGAATATTACAAAGGAGGATATAGGAAAGTCTATAAGTGTGGAGGAGTATAACGCCACTTGTCGTCGTGAGGTGATGAAATATACTAAGGAGTGGGAGACGCTTACCGAAAGGATAGGTTACTGGGTCGATATGGATAATCCATATATTACTTATGATAATAGGTACATTGAGACATTATGGTATCTCCTAAAGGATATTTATAATAAAGGTCTCCTATATAAGGGGTATTCTATTCAGCCCTACTCCCCTGCAGCAGGTACAGGTCTTAGCTCCCATGAGTTAAATCAACCCGGATGTTATAGAGATGTCAAGGATACCACTTGTGTGGCTCAATTTAAGGTGATAAAAGATGAGGTTTCAAAGAACCTCTTCTCCCTTTCAGGTGGAGAGCAACTCTATTTCCTTGCTTGGACTACTACCCCCTGGACTCTCCCCTCTAATACTGCACTCTGTGTTGGTCCTAAAATCAAATATGTTCTAGTTAAATCGGTAAATCCATATACAGGTACTCCTGCAGTTTATATTCTTGCAGAGCAGCTCCTCTCCTCTCTATTTAATCCAAAGGGAGCTGAGATGGCTTTTGAAGAGTATAAACAAGGAGACAAAGTAGTCCCTTATAGAGTTTTAGGAGATTCTTTTTTAGGTTCTCAACTTTGTGGGATCTCCTATGAGCAGTTAATTCAATGGGTAAAACCTGATAATGGAGCCTTTAAAGTGATTTCCGGAGATTTTGTTACTACTGAAGATGGTACCGGTATAGTTCATATTGCTCCTACCTTTGGAGCCGATGACGATAAGGTAGCTAAAGCCAATGGTGTTCCCCCTTTGGTGGTTATGGATATTTCAGGGAACCGTCAGGCACTTGTGGATAAGACGGGGAAGATGTATAAAATCGAAGATTTGGACCTGAACTTTGTAAAAGAGAGGGTTCTGGTTGAGAATTATGCCCCTTATGCAGGAAAATTTGTGAAGAACTCCTACGATCCAACTGCTACCGAAGAGAGTACAACGCTCGATATTGATATATGTGTTATGCTTAAACAGGAGAGTAAGGTATTTAAAATAGAGAAGCATACCCACAACTACCCACACTGTTGGAGAACAGACAAACCGATCCTTTACTACCCACTTGACTCCTGGTTTATTAGAACCACTGCGGTTCAAGAGAGAATGATTGAACTCAATAATACAATTAACTGGAAGCCTGAATCTACCGGAACGGGGAGATTTGGGAAGTGGCTTGAAAACTTGCAGGATTGGAACCTTTCAAGGAGCAGATATTGGGGTACCCCTCTCCCTATTTGGAGGAGTGAAGATGGAAGTGAGGAGAAATGTATTGGCTCCGTATCAGAACTCTCCGCAGAGCTTGACAAAGCTTGCGAGGCTGGAATTATGAAGCAGAACCCTTTGAAGGGGAAGAGTATTGAGGAGATTGACCTTCATAGACCCTTTGTGGATAATTTCTTCCTTGTCTCCGATAGTGGAAAGAAGATGGTACGCGAGAGCGATCTGATAGATGTTTGGTTTGATTCGGGTGCAATGCCTTATGCCCAGGAGGGGCTTGAGAAGTTGGGGGAGACGGAGTTTGGACAGACTGCCGATTTTATTGCTGAAGGAGTGGATCAAACTCGTGGTTGGTTTTTTACTCTTCATGCTATCAATACAATGGTAAGCAATAAAATTGCTTTTAAGACAGTTCTTTCCAATGGACTTGTCCTCGATAAGGATGGGAACAAGATGAGCAAAAGACTTGGAAATGCAGTGGATCCCTTCGGAGCTCTCGATGAGTATGGAGCAGATGCGTTGAGGTGGTATATGCTTACCAATGCTCAGCCTTGGGACAACCTGAAATTCGATATTGGTGGAGTAGATGAAGTTCGCAGAAAATTCTTTGGGACCCTCTATAATACCTACTCTTTCTTCGCTCTTTATGCAAATGTTGATGGATTCGATAACTCTGCACCTCAGGTCCCTATCGAAAAGAGAGCGGAGATAGATAGATGGATTATATCGTTGATGAATAGTCTTATAAGAGATGTTTTGAACTCTTATGAGGATTATGATGTTACTAATGCAGGTCGTTTAATTCAGAACTTTGTCTGTGATCACTTAAGTAACTGGTATGTGAGATTAAATAGAAAGAGATTCTGGGGTGGCTCAATGGATGAGGATAAAATCGCTGCTTATCAGACGCTTTACTCTGCTTTAGAGACTGTGGCTCTTTTATCAGCCCCTATTGCCCCTTTCTATATGGAGAGATTATTTGCTGATCTTAATGAGGTCTCATTATTCCATAAAGAGGAGAGTGTTCACACAGTATTGATGCCTTCATTTAATGAGTCCCTTATGGACAAAGATTTAGAGGAGAGAATGGAACTTGCGCAGCTCTCATCCTCCATGGTACTTGCCCTTAGAAGGAAGGTAAATATAAAAGTGCGTCAACCTCTGACACGCATTATCATTCCGGTAATGGATTCACGTTTGCAAGGGCAGTTAGAGAGGGTTAAAGATTTGGTTCTAACAGAGGTAAATGTTAAAGATATTGAGTTTATACATGATACTGCAGGGATTATAACCAAAAAGATTAAACCTAATTTTAAGACTTTGGGTAAAAAATATGGGAAGCAGATGAAAGAGATCTCTTCACTATTTGATTCTCTCACACAAGAGGGGATAGCAGCTATAGAGAGGTGTTTGGCAGCTTCAGAGAACTACTCCATGAATATCCCTTCAGGAGAGGTAATTTTAGAACCGGATGATTATCAAATACTCTCTGAAGATATGCCGGGATGGCTTGTTGCTACGGAAGGTAAATTAACAGTTGCTCTCGATATTACTATTAGTGATGAATTGAGAAGAGAGGGGGTAGCAAGAGAGTTGATAAATAGAGTTCAAAATTTAAGAAAAGAGTGTAACTTTGATGTAACTGATAAAATAGTTATAGAATTAGAGCAAAATGATGACATTTTTGACTCACTGAAAGTTTTTAAAGATTATCTTTGTTCTCAGACCTTGGCTGTAGAGATAAAATTTGTTAAAGGTCTAAATGAGGGACATGATGTAGAGTGGGACAATGATCAAACAATAAGAATAAAATTAGAGAGAGCCAATGGATAGTAGTCACGAGTTTTATATGAGAGAGGTTATTGCCTTAGCTAAGAAGAATGCGAGCTCGCTTGGTGGAGGACCTTTTGGGGCAATGATAGTGAAAGATGGGGAGATTTTAGCTTCAGCTACCAATACTGTTACTGTTGATAACGACCCTACAGCTCATGCTGAGGTAAATGTTATTCGCAGTGCATGCAAGAAGTTAGGGTCATTTGATCTCTCAGGAGCTATTCTCTATTCGAGCTGTGAACCTTGTCCCATGTGCCTCTCTGCCTCATATTGGGCACATATAGATTCGATTTATTTCGCAGCAGATAGATATGATGCTGCAAAGGCAGGTTTTGATGATGATTTTATTTATAAGGAACTGAAACTTTCTTTTGAGGAAAGGAGTATAAGAACTATTAGATTAATGCCAACCGAAGGGCTGACCCCTTTTGAGCTCTGGATGGATAACGATAAAAGAATAAACTATTAACACTTTAAGATTAAAGGTCATGGCTAGTAAAGTAAAAGAGACAGCACAGGTAGAAGTTCAGGAAAAACTACGCTATAGCGACGAGGAGCTTCAGGAATTTAAGGAGATAATTCTTCAGAAACTTGAAAAAGCCAAAGATGATTACGAGCAGCTCAAGGCTGCTATTACTCATAGTTCAAGCAATGATACTGAAGATACATCACCTACTTTCAAGGTAATGGAAGAGGGGGCCTCTGCCCTTTCAAAAGAGGAATCCGGACAGTTGGCTCAGAGACAGTATAAATTTATTCAATCGCTTGAAGCTGCCTTAGTTAGAATTGAGAATAAAACTTACGGAGTCTGCCGTGAGACAGGTAAACTAATTCCAAAAGAGAGATTAAAACTTGTTCCTCATGCTACTTTAAGTATGGAGGCAAAGACAGCTCGCCAATAGATTGCTTATGGCACTTTCTAAAACCAAGAAGCTTATATTAATTGCAACGCTCCTTATTATAATAGATCAGGTCACCAAGGTACTGGTTAAGACTAATATGCACTTAGGTGAGAGTTTCTCTGTTTTTGGGAGTTGGTTTCAGATACTATTTGTTGAGAACCCGGGGATGGCTTTCGGAATGTCATTCGGAGGAGCTTTTGGAAAGATAATGCTGACTCTTATAAGAATTATTCTTGTAGTTTTCCTCTTTTATTATATCAAAAAGCTCTTAAAGAAGGAGACTCCTATAGGGGTTTTAGTCGGCTTAACCCTCATATTGGTCGGTGCATTAGGGAATATTATAGACTGTATGTTCTATGGGATTATCTTCGGTGAATCAACATATATGACTGTTGCTGAGGCTTTTCCTGCTGGCGGCGGGTATGCTCCTTTCTTTATGGGGAAAGTGGTGGATATGCTCTATTTCCCGTTAATAGATACTACACTACCTACATGGATGCCGTTTAGAGGGGGGGAGAGGTTTATTTTCTTTAGCCCTGTTTTTAATATAGCAGACTCTTGTATAACTTGTGGAGCTCTCTATCTCCTAATTTTTAAGTGGAAATTTTTCTCGGATAAAAAGAAGTAGCAGACTAAGCTACATATTCTATTTTCTCCATTATTCTTGTTTTGGAGAAGTGAATTCTACTTTTAACAGTTCCAATATTAATTCCGAGTGAATCGGAGATCTCTTGATATTTGTAGCCGTTGTTAAACATTTGGAAAGGGACTCTCATGGCAGAATCGAGAGAGAGAACGATAAAGTTTAACTCTTTAAAATTTAAGTCTGATTCAGGTGAGTAGGAGGCAGGTTTATTAGAGAAGAGGAATTCGTTATAATCTTCGGTAAGTTGAACTGTGTTTTTCACCTTTTTGCGATAATCATTAATGAAGATGTTTCTTAAAATGGCGAATAGCCAAGGCTTAATATTAGAACTTCCATCATACTTCTCTTCATTAAGAAGTGCTTT
The DNA here is from genome assembly GCA_964432305.1 of uncultured Muribaculaceae bacterium. GTDB lineage: Bacteria > Bacteroidota > Bacteroidia > Bacteroidales > UBA932 > CAYSND01. The sequence goes on from CAYSND010000082.1 coordinate 5,920, forward strand.
TAAAAAGGTCTCCTGAACCAAGTCTTTTGCGTAGTCGACACACTTAGTAAATTTAAAGGCGAAACGCAGGAGATTCTCCTCCTGAGCTACTAATTGCGATGAAAAATTATTTGATTCCATATAACCTCTTATTAATAATTATTGAGTTACTCAATATATTATCGAAGAATAAGCGTGGTTGTTTAGGAAGATGTAGAACAAATCCGATGTCGATACAAAGGTATTTTGTAACGACATCGGATTTATTGTAAATATGGTACTTTTAATTGGAAAAAAGCGACAATCTACTTAAATGCTTGTTCACTTAGTCCGGATGCATCAAGAGCCATCTCTTTAAAGTAATCAGGAACCGGTTTCCCTTGCAGAGAGTCCACATAGAGCTTACCTATATATAAAGAGAGCATAAATCCATGTCCTCTCATTCCCACGAAGAGACCAAGTTTAGGATCTACTATATAACGTGGTTCAACATAGTATCCTGACCAAGTGGCTTGAAGCCCTACCCCCTTGAGTGCAGGTATCCAATTGCTAAATACTTCTGATGCTATCTCTAAGAAATCTTGTGTATTAATTGTAAGGTCTTTCCCTGTCTCTATTGCATCAATAGCAGGGGAAGCACATCCAATAATCTGTCCTGTATCGGTTAGCTGCTGCCCATATACAGCAGAGAATCCTTTATATTTTCTTCTATCTATGAGCATATCGAGACAAGCCCCATCTTTGCCTAACAAAGGGAGCCTTTTGGTAATGAATGCCTGATGTTTTACAGGGAAGAGTCCTGTCTCTATCCCTAACCTCTTAGCAAAGTGTTCAGCTTCGCCTCCAAGTGCATTTATAAATATTTCTGTGCGATATTCAGTGTATTTACCATTGCTACTCTTCACTAAGACTTTATATTCAGGACCGATTTTTTCAACATCCACAAGCGTGGTCTCCTCGAGTATGGTTCCACCTGCTCTTTTTCCAAGATCCCTAATTAAGTTAATGGTCTTACCCGGAGATGCCTGCCAGCACCCGTTGGTTATAAGGGCGTGAGAATAGAGATCTAAGTCGGGATTGAAATATTCCGAGATCTCTTTTCTAAAATCTTTTTTCTCCACCATATAGGCATCAGACCATGCTTTTGAAGCCTCAAGAGAGCGATAAGTAGCCTCATCATGAGCGAAGTTAACATATCTGGTGGCATGGTATTCTATATCGGCGAATTTAGAGCACTCGATAAAGAGCTCCCGGTTACGATTGGCAATATCTGCTAGTGCGGGGAGTGAAAAGGCAGGGCGTCCTCCTGCAATATTCCTCCAAGAACTCCCTCTCTCTCTATTTATAAGGAGCGGTTTATATCCTGCTTCCGAAAGGTATTTAAAAACTCCGGAGCCTGCCATTCCCCCTCCTGCTACAATAGCCCCTATTTTTATTGTCTCGACCTTTGTA
>CAYSND010000083.1:0-3466 GCA_964432305.1 uncultured Muribaculaceae bacterium
GGGTTCCCTTAGTGGTAGTTTTAAAGTTCCTTTGGACTATGGTAATGGAGATCCTATACCAGATTCATATTATTGGAATAGCGACAGAGTGGTATTAGATTTAGGTGTGGGAGTTGATTTAGAGAGTGGTTCTGATAAGATTTTTAATATTGTAGTTCCACCATATGCGGTAGAGGCAGATTACCCCCTTACAGTTTTAATTGAGACAGCAGACGGATATATGGTTAAAACCACTAAAAAGGGCGAAAGTTCGATTATTCGCTCGAAGATAGTAACAATGCCCTCCGTTACTTATGCTCAGACTCCATTCCCTACAGCTACTTATAACGGTATGAATGCTATCCCTGTCTATCTAAATAGTTTTGATTATACTTATGGAGTTCAGCCTGGGTTTAGATTATTTGCCCCTGTTAACTGTGGATATGAGGCAGCGTCAGGGAGTAATAAAGGGTATGTTTATGGGAAACTATACCAATTTGGGAGAAAATATGGGCAGGGTTATGATGATAATGATGCTTCTGTTCCGGAAATAAAGGAAGAACTAATTACCTATCCTGAAGCTAATAGTCTTAATAATTCATTTATTAAAGTTACGAACAATGATACCAGGTGGGATAAAAAGTATTACCGTGATAGCGACGGGATTTTACAGTCGGCTGATATAAATCATTTTTGGGATGAAGAGAGTGCTTTCTTCACTAACCAAAGTCCATGCCCTTCAGGATGGCGTCTGATGAGTGGAGAAGAGATAGATGGATTATATAATATGTATGGAGAGGGGGGAAAAGGGACACACGGAACTACCACTAATTTAAATGGGATTATCTTTACAGGCAGCTCCTTATTCTTTCCTCATGCAGGAGGGAGAAGCTACGATGGAACAGTGATTGGTAATAGAGGTAACAACGGTTATTATTGGGGTAATATCGCCAAAGGCGATTTTCAGCATGAAGCTCTTCATTTACAGATAAATAACGGTTCCCCTTGGGTCCATACTTATGGTGTAGGTCAAGCCTATTCTGTAAGGTGTGTGAGGATGTAAATCGTAAATTAGGCGCTATTACTTAAATGTGGCTAATTTCACCCTTGCCCCTATCCCTAAATAGTCTGCAAAGGCTCTGTGGGTTTTGAGAGTAATGCCTAAGTAGAGCCAATCGGTAACATCGTAGCCCAATGTCAGGATAATATAACAAGGCTTCCCTATTTTATCTTTTCTTAAAATATACCCTCCGAACTGCCCCCCCATTACCAATTTAGAGAGGTGCAACTGATGTATCGCTTTTATACCGACCTTGGTATAAAGAAAAGCCGGTTCTTCGTAAAGACCTCTTCTGATTAATCTCTCTATATCAGAGTCATCCCAGTCAAAATCGAGACCTGCACCCCATGAAAGGTTAGGTCTGTACTGTTTAATAAGGTTAAAACTAAGATTACCTGTAAAGAAATCGGGGCTATTAGGGATAGAGACCTGTTTGGTAGCTACATATATATCGCATACTAACTTATATGGGTATTTATACTTCTTAGGTAATGGCTTTGATATTAATTTCCCTTTTGATTTATTCAAATTAAAAGAGAGTCCCGCTGATACTGAGGGGATATTCATTCCTAAATTTGGTTCTTTTATAACACCATTTGATGAGTGAGTAAATGAGAGTGTGGAGAAGAGATTAGTGTAAGGGGCTATCTTAAATTCCCCCCTAAATTCGACTCTGAAGAGGGCATTTAGGTGTGTGCCATAGATAAAATTCTCTACGTTTTTCACTTTATCGAAAGGGTTAGTCAAGTATGCTAATCCCAATCCCATTCTAAATGAAATCTTATTAAACTCTCCCCACCTTTTAATAGGGAAGTCCAGGAAAGGATAGAGACTATATAGACTCCCTAACACCGGATGATTTAGGTTTGCATATAGAAAAGAGAGACCGTAGGAGGGGTATCTATTGACTTGCTCCCACTCTCGGAGTCCTATGGTGTTTTTTAGTAATGATATCTCGTAAATTCCAAATGGTTTCTCAGTGTAGGGACGCATCTCTGTATGATGGGGGGCTATCTTCCCATAATGACCACGTATTTCTAAGAGTATAGGGGCTTTCGCGGTATCTGAATGTTCCTGCCCGGATAAGGCGACATTGACACCTAATAACAAGAGTGTAAAAAAAGCTATTCTAACTATCATAAAAAACCTCCACATCTGTTAATTATTACAAATGTAGGAAGTATTTCCAAATGTACCTAAGAACCTATCAAGATGAAGCCTAATAGATATCTTAAAGTTTCCATTCTTCGGTGATATTATTATATGTAATTTGTACTATTCTGGTAACAGGGTCGGGAGATAAAGCAGCTTTTACCGGTTCATAAATCTTCTCACCATTTCTTAATAGGGACATGTCTAAATTTCCGTTATAATAGGCAAAGCTGGTATTTCTTTCACTGTTGCCATTTAAATGAGCGTCTAACGAATTATTCAACTTAAAGTCAACTGCATAAACTGTGGTCTGCTCCTCATAAATTCTTCTTGAATAGTCAGCCACGGTTTTAACAGTCTCTGTATAAGACCCCAATCCTGAGACTCTGTATTTATAAGTTGCCTGTTCCGGTGCATAAGAGGCTGTAAGTTTAGATGCAGAGACTTCGAGATCACATGACGAAACTATCTGCTCCCCTAGTGCAGTATAACTTGTAACAATCCTCCACTTGTTTTCAGCAATACAGGTAATTTGAATATCTTTAAAACCTATCATACTGCAGCTCCACTTTGCTCCAATAGTTCTAATCGATTTCCCATCTCTTACCACTGTTGCGTAATCAGGAATTAACCTACAAGTATCCCCTGAAAACCTAAACTTATATTGTCTGAAAAATTTGTCCTCAATTTTAATCTTTTCTGCCTCCGTGGGAGCAGTGATATATTCATCTATTTTAAGGACATTATCTAAAGCAGAAAGGTGGGGTGAGATAACCTTATCTGTGGTTATGCCATAGGTAAGAAACCCTATCTCTGTCCGCATTAATGAGCGTTGTCCCTCCTCCACTTGACAAGAGTAGAGGAAAAAGAGAGATACGATGAAAACTGCTATACTTTTAACTATATTATTCATTTTTATTCCTCCTAATATTAAAATTTATACCCTAATCCGGCTGTGATTAAACCGGTTGTTGCTGCCGATAATTCAAATAATCCGTATATTTTATCTCCAATAGTTATCCCGAAGTAGTTCCACTGAACAGCAGGGACGACATTTGTTGTAATTACCGAAGCCCCCTCCTTCATATTTATAACATTAAAAGAGAGCCCTATACCCAAACCAAAACTGCTATATAGTCTTACGTTTTTTTGATTTAACCATACCCACCTTACTATAGGCATAAGAGTAACTTGATGATACCCCTGGTGATAAGATAGCGTTTGAGTAGCTTTCTCAAATACATTCTTATATAGACCCGAATAGGTAAGGAGAGC
>CAYSND010000083.1:3566-7292 GCA_964432305.1 uncultured Muribaculaceae bacterium
TTGTCCTAAGAGTATTAACGGGGAGAGTAAGTTTATTAAGAGAAGTGCCCCGTATTTTAAAAGTCGTTTGTTCATATAATTGGTTGTAATAGTTATAAAAATAAAATGCAGTATCCGGTTAAATACTGCATCTAAAAAATAAAATATCTCTGCTTATAACCCTAATTTAATCTTTATAGCTCTTAGCATATCATCCACCATAGCATCTGTATGCCATTTTGGGTTCCATCCCCATTCGGCTCTTGCGCATGAATCATCCAACATATTGGGCCAAGAGGCTGAAATCTTTGCTTTAACAGGGTCAATATCATAATCAAACTTTGCCTCAGGAATCCTTTCGTTAATTTTAGCAAAGAGCTCTCTTGGATTAAAGCTCATACAGGTAATATTAAAACTATTACGATGTATAAGTTTCGATGGGTCTGCCTCCATTAATTGGACTATAGCATCGAGGGCGTCAGGCATATAGAGCATATCCATATAGGTCTCTTCAGGTACCTGACAGGTATATTTTTTTGATTTTAGGACTTCGTAAAAAACCTCCACTGCATAATCGGTGGTTCCACCGCCGGGAAGGGCTCCATTAGAGATAATGCCGGGGAATCTTACGCTTCGAGTATCAACTCCGAATCTTGTAAAATAGTAGTCGGATAAAATCTCCCCGGAGACTTTACACACACCATAGATGGTGTCAGGACGCATAATGGTATCTTGTGGGGTTTTATTTTTAGGAGTGTTGTCTCCAAAAGCACCGATGGAACTAGGGGTAAAGAGTGAGGCATTAAACTCCTTTGCAAGTTTCAATGAATTAAGAAGGGCTCCCATATTAATCGACCATGCAAGTTCGGGATTTCTCTCCCCTGTAGCAGACAAGAGGGCAACAAGGTTAAAAATAGCATCAATTTTATACTTCTTAACCATCTCCGAATATGCCTCAATATCGAGAATATCGAGCTTCTCTGAAATAGCCACTTCTCCTAATTTTTTAACCATCTCATCTTTTAGGTCAGCAGCTACGACATTGTCTTGTCCGTATATTTTCTGAAGGTGAGGAACTAACTCTGTGCCTATCTGTCCTCCGGCACCAACAACTAAAATGCGTTTCATTTTGTTATAATTTTCGCTCACAAAGGTAATAAAAAAGGAGATATTGCCACTATTTTCTTACAAATCATATAAGAGAATTATATTTGCATTATGAAAGAAAGGATAGAGATAGGAAAATGCATGACCATAGGCTCCTGTTTTTCTGATGAAATCGGAAAACGAATGAAAGGAGCAAGGTATGATATCTGTATAAACCCTTTCGGAGTTCAATTTAACCCCGCATCTATTGCTAACTCTCTTAAAAGGCTCCTTTCGGGTGAGGAGTTTACCATTGATGATGTGATATTGAGAGACCCTTATTATGGAAGCAAAAAAGAAAAAAAGGGATCTACCCCTAAAAAACCTTCCAATCAGCAGGGAAGTTCTCTCCATCGCAGTATTGCCCCCTCCCCTTTCGGATATACCTCTTTTTACCACCACGGCTCATTTACGGAGGCGACCCCTGAATTGTTCCTAAAAAGGGCAAGTATTGCATTGGAAACTGCACAGAAGCATTTTATTGATTCTGATACCATCCTCGTAACCTTTGGGACTCCGTACCTTTTTTTTCATAAAGAGAGGGGAATTATTGTCTCTAATTGTCATAAACATCTCGCATCCGAATTTAGCAGAGAGCGTCTTAACGAAGAGGAGATAGCGAAACTCTTCCGCCCCATTATTGCGCAGGCAAAAGGGAAACAATGGGTTTTTACTGTTAGTCCTGTTCGTCATTTGGGGGAGGGGGGAGAGGAGAATGTACACTCCAAAGCGACCCTTGTTAATGCTGCCAAAAAGTTATGCGAGGAGTTTGAGAATACTGTTTATTTTCCTGCTTATGAAATAGTTACAGAGGAACTGGCAAATACTGAAAATTATGCGGAAGATGGTCGCCACCCCTCATTTGAGGCAATAGAATATGTTTGGAAAAAATTTCAGGCGTTTACCATAAACAAAGAGGCTGAATAATCTATCCAGCCTCTTATGTTGATATCTATAAATAATCAAATTTATTCTGCTACAGGAGCTTCGGGTGCTGTTTCAGCAGGAACTTCAGGAGTTGCTTCAACTTCAGCAGGAGCCTCTTCTTTATGATCTACCTTAGGAGCTTTTTCAGCCTTTGGTGCTTTGGGAGCTGCCTCTGTGGTAGCTGTTGAATCTGCTGATTTCTTTGCACGACCACGACGAGTGGTAGCTTTCTTCTCCTCTTTCTTAGAGGGGGTAGAAGCGAGAGCATGCTCGTTAAAATCAACCAATTCGATGAGAGCCATATCTGCTGCGTCACCTACTCTAAAACCTGTTTTAATTATACGGGTATATCCGCCGGGACGATCCATAATCTTAGGTGCTACTACGCGGAAAAGTTCGGTAACAGCCTCTTTCTGTTTAAGATATGCAAATACTGTACGGCGTGAATGTGTCGTGTCTTCTTTTGATTTTGTGATTAGAGGTTCTACATATTCTCTTAAAGCTTTTGCTTTTGCTACTGTAGTCTCTATTCTTTTGTGTAAAATCAATGATGATGCCATGTTAGCCAACATCGCCTTGCGATGTCCGCTCTGACGACCTAAATGATTAAATCCTTTATTATGCCTCATTGTTGTCTTCTGATTTCTTTTTTACTTCAATATTATATTTGGAAACATCTATTCCGAAATTCAGTTTCACTCTATCCATAAGTACATCTATCTCATTGAGAGATTTCTTACCAAAGTTTCTGAATTTCATCAACTCTGTTCTTTGATGTGAAACTAAGTCGGCAAATGTTTCGATATTTGCAGCTTTTAAGCAGTTTAATGCTCTAACTGAAAGCTCCATGTCTGAAAGCTTGGTCAATAATAGATGACGCATACGGAGAGCTTCTTCATCAAGAATCTCTGTGCTGCTCTTTTCAGGTGCTGTCTCAAGAGAGATTTTCTCATCTGAAAATAACATAAAATGCTGAATCAATATTTTTGCTGCTTCGGTAAGAGCCTCTTTTGGATGTATAGAACCGTCAGTAGTAATCTCTATATTCAATTTTTCGTAGTCGGTTTTCTGCTCAACGCGGAAATTTTCTACAGAATACTTCACATTTTTAATAGGAGTATAGATAGAGTCAATAGGAATAGTGCCAATAGGAGAGATATCACCTTTATTCTCCTCAGCAGGAACATAGCCTCTTCCTTTTCCAATCCTTAAGTCGATTACCAACTTTACAGAGGGCTCCATTGAACATATATGAAGATCTGGGTTAAGAACGGAGAAATTACAAATATTCTTTGAAATATCTTCGGCTGTGAAATCCTGTTTTCCTGTAACGGTAACTGTAACATTTTCACTCTCTTCGTCTTTAACTTCTCTTTTAAAACGAACTTGTTTTAAATTGAGAACAATATCGACTACACTCTCTATCACTCCCGGGATAGTGTCAAACTCGTGGTCAACACCCTGAATCTTAATGGAAGTGATGGCAAATCCTTCTAAGGACGATAAAAGAATACGGCGCAAGGCGTTGCCAACAGTTATACCGTATCCAGGCTCAAGAGGACGGAACTCGAAACGACCAAAAGTCTCGGTTGAGTCGAGCATTATTACCTTATCGGGTTTTTGAAATGCTAATATTGCCATTTTATTAATTTTTATTTAGAGTATAACTCTACG
>CAYSND010000084.1:0-7281 GCA_964432305.1 uncultured Muribaculaceae bacterium
GCTATGTAATAAGTATATTTACCCTCTTTTGATTTGAAAAGTTTTTCATCCTTAGTTACCACACCTTGTAATTGCTGGTTAACCACATTGCGAGCATTCTCTTCAAATTTTGATTGGAATTCTTGCTTGTCGTTAATTGTATATTGGTTCATATACTGCTCAGTAACGGATTTAATGGTACTCGATACAATACCGGCAATTTCAGTGCGAGCATTTAAGATAGCGATTTTCTTAGCAGCAGTCATATCAGGACTTGTACCTATTCCAACTGCACGGAAGAAGTTAGCATCAGAGCGATATTCCTTTGTAGAGAAAGGAGTAGAAATTTCTTTATCCCCTTCATTAGCAGATACAGGTTTGTTACCGCATGATGAGAACATAAAAACAAGTGCCAAAGAGGCAACGATTCCAATGAAATGTTTAATTTTCATGATAAAAAGTATTAAGTTTATTAATTAGAGAATTGTGTTCTTTACGCAAATTTACATTTTTTTTTTGAATAACAAGTAAAAAATAAGAGTGCCCTTTAATTGTGACACTCTTATTAAAAAAAATTAAGCCTTATCGTTACTTCCAAGAACATTTACTACTTTATGCTTGTAAAGTTCTTTTAGTTTATCTCTGGCAGGTCCTAAGTATTTCCTTGGATCAAACTCTTCGGGGTGCTCAGCGAAAACTTTTCTAATGGCAGCAGTCATAGCAAGACGACCATCACTATCAATATTTATTTTACATACGGCAGACTTTGTAGCCTCTCTTAACTGCTCTTCAGGGATACCGATAGAGTCTTTTAATGCTCCACCATATTTATTAATCTCTGCCACTATATCCTGAGGCACAGATGAAGAACCATGTAGTACAATAGGGAATCCGGGGATTCTTCTCTCAATCTCTCTAAGGATATCGAGACGAATCTGAGGTTTCTGACCTGGTTTAAACTTAAATGCCCCATGTGAAGTTCCAATAGAGATGGCAAGAGAGTCAACTCCTGTCTTCTTTACGAAATCTTCCACTTCGTCAGGCTGGGTATATGTATGAGTCTCAGCCTTAACATCATCTTCCACTCCGGCAAGTACTCCGAGTTCACCCTCCACAGAAACATCATATTTATGGGCATACTCTACTACCTGGGCTGTCAACTCCACATTCTTATTATATTCAAAGTGAGAGCCATCTATCATTACTGATGAAAATCCATAATCAATGCATGATTTACAGAGTTCAAGAGAATCACCATGGTCAAGGTGAAGTACTATCGGAATTGGATACCCTAACTCTTTGGCATAAGCTACAGCTCCTTGAGCCATATAGCGAAGAAGAGTTTGATTTGCATATTTACGTGCTCCACTTGATACCTGTAAGATTACCGGAGACTTAGTCTCTACACAAGCTGAAATAATAGCCTGCATCTGCTCCATGTTATTAAAATTAAAAGCAGGAATAGCATATCCCCCTTTTATTGCTTTAGCGAATATCTCTCTCGAATTCACTAAACCTAAATCTTTATACGAAATCATATCTGTTATTTTTAAAATCACACAAATTTAGATAAATTTGCGGAATAATTATAAAAAAACAATGGAACCTTATAATCTCCTCGAAAATAATTGGCAGTTTGTCAGGAATCAAGAGTACCAAATAGCTATTCTGCCTATCGGAGCGACAGAGGCTCATAATTACCACTTACCTTACGGAACAGATACTATTTTGGCTGAAAAGGTAGCTATGGATGCCGCTAAGTACGCATGGGGACGCGGAGTGAAGTCTATTGTTCTCCCCTCTATTGCTTATGGAGTCAATAATGGTCAGATGGATATTAAGTTCTGTATGCATATTAACCCCTCGACACATAAATTGATAATAAAAGATATTCTGACTGTTCTGAATGGTCATGGAATAAAAAAGTTTATTATTCTGAATGGTCATGGTGGGAATGAGCTTAAGTTTATTATAAGGGAACTCTCTCTCGAATTTCCGAAGATATTGATGACAGTGGTGAATTGGTATGCAGCCAAGAGAGATAGAGATTATTTCAATGACCCCGGCGACCACGCGGGAGAGCTTGAAACCTCTTGTATGCAGGCGTACCGTCCTGAGCTTGTGCTCCCTCTTGAAATGGCAGGGGGTGGTGAAGCCCACGATATTAAAATCAAGGGAGTAAAAGAAAAATGGGCTTGGTTCCCAAGAAATTGGAGACTTACCACAGATGATACAGGAGTGGGGTGTCCTTATGGTGCAGACCCACGCAAGGGGAAAAGGTTCCTCGATGATTGTATTGAAGAGGTAGGGAAGTTTATTATTGAGTTTGGAAATATAAAAGAGGAGAAAGACCTTTATGAAGGACGCTAAAAAAGATAAAGTTATTATTTTTTCAGCCCCGTCAGGGTCTGGGAAGAGTACCATTGTGGGGCACCTGCTCCGCAAGTACCCATTTCTCGAATTTTCCATTTCCGCCACTTCTCGCGCTCCGAGGGGTGAGGAGCAGCATGGAAGGGAGTACTATTTTTATACCCCTAAGGAGTTTATTGAACTTGTAAAAGATGAAGCTTTTGTGGAGCATGAAGAGGTCTATTCTGGGCAATTCTACGGCACTCTGCACTCTGAGGTAGAGAGAATCTGGAAAAAGGGACATGTTATACTCTTTGATATTGATGTTAAAGGTGGGGTAAATCTTAAAAAACTTTTTGGGGAGAAGGCTCTTGCGGTTTTTGTTAAAGCACCCTCTTTGGAGGCACTAAGGGAGCGACTTATGAAACGCCAAACTGACTCTATTGAGGAGATTGAGAAGAGGATTGCAAAGGCAGAGGAGGAGTCCTCTTATGAAAGATATTTTGATGTCACACTTATAAATAATAACCTCGACGAGGCTTTCTCAGAGGCGGAAAAAATTATTGAAAATTTTATAAAATCTTAATTGTCTATGCTTTGTGCCCTCTTCTTCGGTTCATTTAATCCACTACACTATGGTCATATCGCCATAGCAAAGTATCTTGTGGAGGAGTGTCAGGCAGACCAGGTAAGACTTGTTTTATCACCTCATAACCCATTGAAAAATACTGAAGAGCTTGAAGATGCACATATTAGACTTGCTCATCTCTCTATTGAGGTTGAAAAAATATGCCTTGAATGGGAGAAATTTAGAACGAAAATAGTGGTCTCTTCGGCTGAGTTTTATCTTCCTAAACCACTTTATACCATTAATACATTGCGCTATTTTAAAAAAAACGAACCTAAAAACGATTTCGTTTTGGTGATTGGAGGGGATAATATGGAGATTTTGGAGCAGTGGTATCAGTGGGAGGAGATTATTAAAGAGTTTGAGATTTGGGTCTATCCGCGTGAAGGGTATGACGCAGAGAACCTTTGCAGAAAATATGCCTCCTTAGAGGTGAGTCGTAATATTCGCTATCTTGCTGATGCCCCTCTGTTTGATATCTCTTCTACAGAGATAAGATCCGGACTAAAACCTAATCATTATTGATTACATCTCCTCGAAAATAGAGGGAGCGACTATCGTAATGCGCTCTTTTCTAACAGGATGCTCAAGAGTAATGCTGCGGGCATGAAGTGAAATGCCTCCGTCAGGATTTGAACGACGTGCACCATATTTCAAATCACCCTTTATGGGTGACCCTATTGCAGCCATTTGGCAACGAATCTGATGGTGCCTCCCAGTTAAGAGCTCTATCTCCACCAAAAAGTATTTTTGGGTAGCACGAAGGAGTTTGTATTTCAGCACTGCCTCCTTTGAACCAGGAACAGAGTGGTCATAGGGGTAGGATTTGTTTTGTTTTTCATTGCGAAGCAGAAAATGACGAAGCTCCCCTTCGGAGGGATTTGGTGCATTTGCCAGCAGAGCCCAATATTGTTTTACAACCTTTCTTTGTGCCAAATCAAGTTCAGCATCGACTCCTACGCCCGAATTTTCCCTGAAAAGGGCATTGAGCCTCTCAAGGGCTTTAGAGGTCTTTGCAAAGAGTGCCACTCCGGTAACAGGACGGTCGAGGCGATGGGGAACCCCCATAAAAACCCTCCCCGGTTTCTCGTCACGTTGTGCGATAAATCCCTTCATTGTCTCACTAAGAGGCTCATCTCCGGTCTTGTCCCCTTGAACGATCTCTCCTGCCTTTTTATTAATGGCTATCAAATGATTATCCTCGTAGAGAATACGAGTTGCAATATCTGTAAACTCCTCTTGGGATAATGCCCTATAGCTATTATTCATCGGGTTAGTATTGTTCACTGTCGTTAGGAAAGTTACTGCTCTTTACGTCACTAATATAATTACGAAAAGCCTTTAAGCACTCTTCGTGCAGATTATGGTAACGTCTTAGGAAACGGGGAGAAAACTCAGTGGTAAATCCGAGCATATCATGCATTACAAGCACCTGACCATCAACATATTTACCTGCTCCTATTCCAATGATGGGGATGGCGAGAGCCTCTGCAACTCTCTTTCCAAGTTCTGCAGGGATCTTTTCGAGAACAATTGCGAAGCACCCTGCCTCCTGAAGTGCAATTGCATCTTGGAGGAGTTTTTCTGCTTCTGCCTCTTCGCGGGCACGGACAGCATAAGTTCCGAATTTATGAATGGACTGCGGGGTAAGCCCTAGGTGCCCCATAACAGGGATACCTGCTGAGAGGATTCTGGCCACAGACTCCAATATTTCACTTCCACCTTCGAGTTTGACTGCGTCAGCCTCGGACTCTTTCATGATTTTTATTGCATTGCTGACAGCGTTTTTGGAGTTGCCCTGATATGTTCCAAATGGCATATCCACGACTATAAGTGGATTCTTGACAGCTCTTACGACACTCTGTGCATGGTAAATCATCTGCTCTATCGTTATAGGGAGAGTGGTCTCATGACCGGCCATAACGTTTGCAGCAGAATCCCCTACGAGAACCACATCTATTCCTGCTTCATCTAATATCTTAGCAGTTGTATAATCATAAGCGGTGAGCATAGAGATTTTTTCTCCGCATCGCTTCATCTCCAATAACCTATGGGTCGTAACAACCCTATTTTTTCCCTCTGTGGACATTTTGATTTATTTAAATTTTATGCAAAGCAACTAAATAAATTAGACTTTAACAATATGACAGTATGTCAGTTTTTTCTTTTGGCACAATCTTCGCCTTACCTAAAGCAACCCGGCTTTGGGGAATAGAAACGAAAACAATACAAAAAATATAAATATTATGGGTAAAATTATTGGAATAGACCTTGGAACCACAAACTCTTGTGTTTCCGTAATGGAAGGCAACGAGCCTACTGTAATAATTAACAGCGAAGGCAAAAGGACGACACCATCCATCGTTGCTTTTGCAGACAATGGTGAAAGAAAAATAGGAGATCCTGCTAAAAGGCAGGCAATTACAAATCCTAAGCGTACTATTTTCTCTATTAAGAGATTTATGGGTGAGCCTTTTGAAAGGATGAAAACCGAAATAGGGAGAATCCCCTATAGTGTGGTTAAAGGTGACAACAATACAGTACGTGTAGATATTGACGGAAGACTCTATTCTCCACAGGAAATCTCCGCAATGGTTCTTCAGAAGATGAAAAAGACTGCCGAAGATTATTTGGGACAGGAAGTAACTGAAGCTGTTATCACAGTTCCGGCTTATTTTAGTGACTCTCAGAGACAGGCTACTAAAGAGGCAGGCGAAATCGCAGGGCTTAAAGTTAAAAGAATTATAAACGAGCCTACAGCAGCAGCTTTGGCTTACGGACTCGATAAAAAGCATAAAGATATGAAAGTAGCCGTTTATGACCTTGGTGGTGGTACTTTCGATATCTCGATTATGGAGCTTGGAGATGGCGTTTTCGAAGTTAAATCAACCAATGGTGATACTCACCTTGGGGGTGACGATTTCGACCATGTAATTATCGACTGGTTGGCAGAAGAGTTTATGGCAGAGAACAGCGGTCTCGATCTTCGTAAAGACCCTATGGCACTTCAGAGACTTAAAGAGGCTGCAGAAAAAGCTAAAATCGAGCTTTCAAGCCAGACTTCAAGTGAGATTAATCTCCCTTATATTATGCCTGTGGACGGTGTTCCAAAACACTTGGTTAAGACTTTGACTCGTGCTAAGTTTGAGCAGCTTGCCGATGCTTTAATTCAGAGAACGGTAGAACCTTGTCGTAAGGCCCTCTCTGATGCAGGTTTCAAACCATCCGATATTGACGAGGTACTTTTGGTTGGTGGTTCCACCAGAATCCCTGCCATTCAGCAGATAGTGGAGAAATTCTTCGGTAAAGCTCCTAATAAAGGGGTAAACCCTGACGAAGTGGTGGCAGTAGGTGCTGCTATTCAGGGAGGAGTTCTCTCAGGTGATGTAAAGGATGTACTTCTTTTGGACGTAACTCCCCTTTCATTAGGTATAGAGACTCTTGGTGGAGTAATGACCAAACTTATTGAGTCTAATACTACCATCCCTACCCGTAAATCGGAAGTATTCTCTACAGCAAGTGATAATCAGCCATCTGTTGAAATCCATGTTCTTCAGGGTGAAAGATCCATGGCTCGCGATAATAAGACCATTGGTCGTTTCCACTTAGACGGGATAACTCCTGCTCCTCGTGGTATTCCTCAAATCGAGGTAACTTTCGACATCGATGCCAATGGTATTCTTAATGTCTCTGCAAAGGATAAAGCTACAGGTAAGGAGCAGAAAATCAGAATTGAGGCCTCTTCAGGACTTAGTGATGATGAGATAAAGAAGATGCGTGATGAGGCTAAAGCCAATGAGGCTGCCGACAAAGCTGAGAAAGAGAGAATTGATAAGATAAATGGTGCTGACGCAATGATTTTCCAGAGTGAGAAGAACTTGAAAGAGTATGGAGACAAGATCCCTTCAGACAAGAGAGGTGCTATTGAAACTGCTCTGAATGCTCTGAAAGAGGCTCACAAGTCGGCAGACATTAACTCTATCGACAAGGCTACCGAGAACCTTAACAATGCATGGCATGCTGCCTCTGAAGATATGGCAAAAGCAGCCCAAGGAGGTGCCTCAGCACCGGGTCCCGACCCCACAAGTCATGCAAGCGGCTCCGGCAGCAGCGGCCAAGACGGCGAAGTTACCGATGTAGATTTCGAAGAAGTCAAATAACATCAGATTTTGCGACAGCAAAGAACGAACTAAATAAAACATCAAATCCGTACAACTTAGTTGTGCGGATTTTTTTGTTATTATTAACTATTAGAATGCCTGACCTTAAAATAATCTGCTTATAGAGTACGGAAGGTTCGACTCCTCGCTCACCAAGTTCCTTAA
>CAYSND010000085.1:0-7241 GCA_964432305.1 uncultured Muribaculaceae bacterium
GGGTCAAGCCCGCAATGACAGTGGACGGATTGCGGAACGGGGTCCGCAATGACATCTGGCTTGATAATCAGGCTGATAGGCTGCTGTCACTCATAATGACAGAATAGGCTTGGATTGCGGGTCAAGCCCGCAATGACAGTGGACGGATTGCGGAACGGGGTCCGCAATGACATCTGGCTTGATAATCAGGCTGATAGGCTGCTGTCACTCATAATGACAGAATAGGCTTGGATTGCGGGTCAAGCCCGCAATGACAGTGGACGGATTGCGGAACGGGGTCCGCAATGACATTTCACGGAGTCCGCAATGACATTTCACGGAGTCCGCAATGACAGTCTGGTGGTTTCGCAATGACATCTGGGTCGACAATGACATTAAGGGGTGGCGATGATAGTTACCTCCGAAATTCTGCGCAGATGATGGCAGTGGCGATGGCGACATTGAGGGATTCGCTGGTGGTGGAGGGTGAGAGGGCGGTGGAGTTATTGACGCCGGTTGTGGTGGTGGAGGTGGGGGGAAAGGGGGGGATGAAGAGGCGGTGGTGGATTTGTGAGGCGATGGTGGGGGAGATGCCATTGTTTTCGCTGCCGAATACTATGAGGGCATTCTCTTTTGTCAGGTTCTCTTTATAGAGATTATTTCCATCAAGGAAGGTGCCGTAAACCTTTATTCCTGAATCCGAGTAAGCTGAGATGACTGTGGCTAAGTCAATGTAGATGACTTGCTTTCGGAAGATTGCCCCCATTGAGGCTTGGATGGTTTTGGGATTGTATTGTTCTACGGAGTCTTTGGATGCGAAGATCTTTTCGATACCGAACCAATCTGCAATACGAAGGATGGTCCCCATGTTGCCCGGGTCGTGTATGCCGTCAAGTGCTATTGAGAGTCCTTGGTATGGGAGATTTATTCTCTCCGGGGAGGGTTTCTTGAGGACTGCGAGGGCAGGGGAGGGGGAGGAGAGTAGTGTTATGCGGGACATTGTCTCTTCACCAATGTCGTCAATTTCGAGGTGGTAAACTACTTCCAAACCGGAATTGAGCCCTTCCGAAACCATCTTTTCCCCTTCAACAACGAAGAGTCCGAGTTCGTCCCGAACTTTTTTCTGCCCTAAAGAGCGGATAAATTTTATATCTAATTTGGAGATAATCATCTAATACCCAAGGATTTTAAGCATTGACTTATAGGTCTGTTCTTTACTGAAGAGCTTTGTGGTATATTCTCCATTCTCGTCGAGGTCGATGATGATATGTTTTGGGGCAGGTTGAAGACAATGTTGTATTCCACCATACCCTGCAATCGACTCTTGGTATGCTCCGGTATGGAAAAAACCGATGTAAAGAGGCTCCTCGTTTTTCTCCTTGATTGTAGGGAGGAAAATGGCATTGGCGTGAGCCTCTGCATTATAATAATCTTGGCTGTCGCAAGTTAGGCCTCCGAGGAAAACTCTCTGGTACTCACAGTTCCATTTATTTATGGGCAATAGGATAAATCTCTGTTTTATTCCCCAAGTATCGGGGAGGGTGGTCATAAAGGAGCTGTCAACCATATACCAACGCTCACGATCGTTTTGTTGTTTAACGTCCAATACTTTGAAAATGGTCGCTCCGCTCTCACCCACGGTGAAACTCCCGAACTCTGTGAAAATGTTGGGCTCCGGAACACCCCTCTGGTCACAAATACTCTTAATCTGTGCAATTACCTCTTCTGCAATATATTCATACTCGTAATCTGCTGCAAGTGAGTTCTTTATTGGGAAGCCTCCCCCGATGTTCAGGGAGTCTAATTCGGGGCAGATAGCTTTCAAATCGCAGTAAACTGCCACGCACTTGGAGAGTTCATTCCAATAATAGGCATTGTCCCTAATCCCCGTATTTATGAAAAAATGGAGCATTTTAAGGGAGAATTTATCGTTCTGGCTTATTTTTTCGCGGTAGAATGGGATGATATCGAGGTAACGGATACCGAGTCGGGAGGTGTAAAATTCGAACTTGGGCTCCTCCTCGGCAGCTATGCGGATTCCAATACGAATTGGCTCTGTAACGGCTCTGTCAAGTTCATCAAGCTCAGCCATGTTATCCAATACAGGAATGGTATTATGCCAACCATTGTTAACAAAATTAGCAATGTTTTCTATATAGGTATCACGTTTATACCCATTACATATAATATATAAGTCCTTGTTAATCACCCCTTCCTCATAGAGTGATTCGATAAGATTAAAATCAAATGCTGAAGAGGTTTCGATGTGAATATCGTTTTTAAGGGCTTCCGAGAGAACAAAAGAGAAGTGAGAACTCTTAGTGCAATAACAGTAATGGTAATCACCTTTATAATCAACCTTAGCCATAGCTACATTGAACATCCTTTTTGCTCTTTGAATCTGTGATGATATTTTAGGGAGGTAAGTTACCTTAAGTGGAGTCCCATATTGTTCAATAATATCCATTACAGGAATATCATGGAATAATAGAGAGTCATCTTCAACACGGAATTCATCTTGTGGCCATTCAAAAGACTGTTCAATCAAATCAATGTATTTGTTCTTCATTTCAAATATGTAAGTGAGTTACTTGGTTAATAAAAACTAAATGTAAACGAGTCGGATTGATTTACAGTGCAAATATATCTAAGTTTTTTAAATACATGCATAAAATACCATGTTAAAAAGAGGAGGTATTATTTGTAGGGCGTTTAAAAAAGGTTAATTTTGTATCAAAATAGAATTTAAATGTCTGAAAGACGCAGGTTAATCCATAATATAGTTATATGTGCCCTTGGGGTTTGGATAATTAGCTCTTGTAGTACAACGAGAGTTATACCTGATGGTTCGTATCGACTGAAGACAAGTGAGGTAATTATTAAGAATCAAGATAAATACCCTGATTACAAGGTTTCAGATATTGCTTCTTATGTTCGTCAAAAGCCAAAAGGTTGGAACCCGCTTCTGTATGTTTATAACTGGAGTAGTGAGAAAGATAATGGATGGAATCGGTTTTTAAGGAAGATAGGGCAGTCCCCTGTAGTATTTGATGCTGAACTTGTTGAGTCAAGTAAGTCTAATATGATTACTCACCTCGATTTCCTTGGTTACTATAACTCTTCGATAGTTGATAGTATTTCGGCAGAGAAAAAACAAGCAAAGGTTCTTTATGAGGTTTTGCTTGGTAAACAGTATCCAATAAAAGAGATTAAATATATTATTAACGACTCACTACTTAAAGAGAAATATTTTGCAGACACTCTGAATTCTATTATTAAAAGGGGGGAGCCCCTCTCTGAACAGACTCTCGATAAGGAGTCAGAAAGGGCAGCAACACTCTTTAGGAATAATGGTTTCTATGGTTTTTCTAAGAATTATTTTTTCTTCCAAGCCGATACTATAATGGTTAAAGACTCTGCTCTTCTGGAGGTTAGAATAGAAAACTATACCCGAAATGAGCAGGAGAAAGATGGGAGACCTCATCGTCAATTTTATATTGGAGACATTTCAGTCTATCCGGTATATGATGTTGTCCGTTACAGGGCAGCTCTTGCAAGGAAAGTTCCGCCTATTCTCGATACTTTAAAATATGGAGATATATTAATTCTCTACGATAAAAAACTCGGCATCAGGCCCTCTGTCCTTGCTGCTATGAATAGACTTAAAAAAGGGGATTTATATAATGAAAGTGTTGTAAATAACACTTATCGAAGGTTTTCTAATCTTAGAATGTATAGTAGTGTGAACTTGCAAATGGATCAAGTATCACAAGATACAGTTGATTGTAATATTCGTCTTATTCCTTCCAAGATTCAGGGTTATAAACTTAACCTTGAAGCCTCATCAAATTCAACGGGTCTTATCGGGCTCTCTCCGGTTATCTCATATTACCATAGAAATATTTTTAGAGGAGGGGAGTGGTTGAACCTCAGTTTTATGGGGAACTTTCAGTTTGCATTAAAGAACCCTACGCGTTCTACGGAGTTGGGGGCTTCTGCCAATATTAGTTTTCCTAAGTTCCTGTTTTTACCTTCAAGAATCTTCTATAACGCCCTTCCAAGAACCGATTTTATTTTGTCTTACAATTATCAGCGGCGTCCCGAATATACAAGGAACATGATAAGCTCCTCATTTGGATATAATTGGCATAGCTCTTCAAATAAATTCTTCTTTAAAGCTTATCCTGTTCAAATCAATGTTGTAAAGATGCTCAATGTTAAGAGCGACTTCTATGAGTCTCTTAGAGATCCTTTTATAATTGACTCATATAAAGACCATTTTGATATAGGGGGAGGGGTAGGGGTCTCTTATGTCTCTGAGCCTTCACTTGGCTCCACAAGTTCAAATTTTAAGGCAAATCTCGCTTTAGACTTTGCTGGTAATCTCTTTTCTGCTTTTAACAAATACCTCCCCACTGATGCTACCGGAAAGAGGACAATATGGGGTTCTCCCTATTCTCAATACCTTAGGTCAGAACTCTCGTTAGTTCAAATATTGGTTTTTGGTGCAGAGAGAAACAATGCTATAGCAATGCGTTTAGTAGGGGGAGTCGGGTATGCCTACGGCAATTCCAATTCAATGCCCTTCGAACGTCTCTTCTGGGCAGGGGGTGCTAACTCCCTCCGTGCATGGCAATCACGTGCAGTGGGACCCGGAACTGTTTCCAAGGATACTACCTTTGCTATTGCAAACCAGAATGGTGATATGCGACTCGAGGCAAATATTGAGTACCGTTTCCCGATATACAAAATTTTCAGGGGAGCACTCTTCTTTGATGCAGGGAACGTTTGGAATATTGCAACTGCAGGTGGAAATCCTCTTCTTGGAGACCCTCAGTTCCATTGGAATAATTTTTATAAAACCATTGCACTTAATACCGGAGTAGGGGTGCGAATCGATATTCAATTTATTGTTGTTCGTTTAGACCTCGGGATCAAACTCTACGATCCTACGGAGCAGAAATGGAAAGGTACTGACGATTGGTTCCGCCGTGGTGGATATGCTATACAATTCGGGATCGGATATCCTTTTTAAAATTTACATATTAGAATAATTTTTAAAATTTTTGACAAAATGAAAAAATCACTCTTTCTTCTCCTCTCTTTTACCATTTTGCTCTCTGCCTGCACTATGACAGTAAAAGCTCCTGTGGCAAAGAAAATTTCTCATACTACCACTATCTGTGGGCATGAGATATCGGATGATTATTATTGGATGCGACTCTCTGACGAACAGAAGAATGCAGTTAAACCCGATAGACAGACTTCAGATGTTCTGAGCTATCTAAAACAGGAAAATCT
Source organism: uncultured Muribaculaceae bacterium (assembly GCA_964432305.1). Lineage (GTDB taxonomy): Bacteria > Bacteroidota > Bacteroidia > Bacteroidales > UBA932 > CAYSND01. The sequence continues at coordinate 5,281 of CAYSND010000085.1, forward strand.
TTACTCCTCCTCTTATCTTAAACCATATAAGGAGCTAAAAGAGACCCTTTTCAATGAGATGAAAGGGAGACTAAAAGAGGATGATTCCTCTGTCCCTTATTTTGAAAACGGCTATTGGTATTATAATCGCTATGAGGCAGGAAAAGAGTACCCTGTTTTTCTAAGGAAAAAGGGGAAAATGGAGGGTGAAGAGGAGATATTGCTCGATGTAAATAAGGTATCAGAAGGGAAACCTTTCTGTGCCATCTATAATCTTAAAGTCAGCCCTGATAATTCACAGCTTGCTTATTCGGCAGATTTTGTTGGAAGAAATCAATTTACGATTTATGTAAAAGACCTCTCGACAGGGGCTCTATCTGCCGATTCTATCAGTAATGTAGCAAGTGAAATAGAATGGAGCGGAGATAGCAAAGCCATTTATTATCTTGGCAAGGATAAACTCACTTTACGTACTGACAAAGTCAATAGAAGAGTACTCGGATCTGGTAATGATGAGGTATTACTTAGCGAAAATGATGAGCGTTTCTCTTTCAGACTCGATAAAACCTCTGATAACAAATATATTTTAGCCACAGCAAGTCAGACACTTACTGATGAGATGTTTTATTTGGATGCTTTTGATAACTTAGCTTCTTTCCACTCTTTTTATCCTCGTACAGAGGGGCTTAAATATAATTTAGATCATTCAGGTAATACTTTCTATATCAGAACTAATAGAGATAATGCCGTAAATTATAAAATTGAGTATTGTGATGACGCAAATGTTGCTTCTGGAAAATGGAAAACAAAGGTACCGGAGGCTAAGGAGAGTTTTATTACCTCTTTTGTACTACTAAAAGATTATCTGGTGCTTAATGAGATAAAAGAGGCAAACAGCTCTTTGAAAGCTATTAATCTCTCCACTCGAAAAGAGCAGAGCATCTCATTTAATGAACCCTGTTATGTTGCCGGAATTGGAACAAACCGCGATATCACCTCAAATATATTGCGTTATACTTATACATCACTCTCTTCCCCCTCTTGCATTTATGATTATAACCTGACAACTCGCGAGAGTGTATTGTTAAAAGAGACAGAAGTACCTGCTTATAATAAGGAGAACTATGTGGTAGAGAGGGTGTGGGTTACAGCAAGGGACGGTGCCAAGGTTCCTATGTCATTAATTTATAAAAAGGGGTTCGAGAAGAATGGACTCGGTAAGGCTTTCCTTTATGCCTATGGCTCCTATGGAAGCTCTTCATTGCCTAATTTCCGTTCCAATATTTTCTCTCTTTTGGATCGTGGGTTTGTCTATGCAATAGCACATATTCGTGGTGGTTCGGAGTTAGGAAGACAATGGTATGAGGATGGGAAGCTTCTCAAGAAGATGAATACCTTCAATGATTTTAATGACTGTGCAAAGTACCTTATTTCAGAACAATATACCACTTCTGAAGGGCTTTTTGCTTCAGGAGCAAGTGCCGGTGGTCTCTTAATAGGGGCTGTGATAAATCTTGAGCCGGAATTATATAAAGGGGTAATTGCGGGTGTACCCTTCGTGGATGTTCTCAATACAATGGCAGATGAAACCATCCCTCTTACTACTTTTGAATGGGACGAATGGGGCGACCCACGCAAGGAGCCTTATTTTAGTTATATGGCTGCTTACTCACCTTACGACAATGTTCAGGCTAAAAACTACCCTAATATTTTGGTAACCACAAGTTATTGGGATTCCCAGGTGCAATATTGGGAACCTGCAAAATGGGTTGCTAAATTACGAGCCACCAAAACCGATCAGAATGTTTTAATTATGTGTTGTGATATGGATTCAGGTCATGGTGGAGCCTCCGGCAGATATAAACAATTAGAAAAGACTGCTGAGTCGTACTCGTTTATACTCTCTTTATAGGGCTCAGATTGCGGATCAAGCCCGCAATCCCAGATATAAATGATTTACTGATTTACAAGGGGCAACGGCT
>CAYSND010000086.1:0-2591 GCA_964432305.1 uncultured Muribaculaceae bacterium
GGAAATACTATATATTGTTTTTTACTCTTGATATTATTGTATGCAGCAAAATTTGTATGTGGAGGACAGACCTCATCCTGAAGACCGAATGCCATTAATATAGGGCATTTAATACGACCTGTCAGATTTTTAAGGTCAAAGTAAGAGAGAGTTGTATATAGCTCTTTATCAGATATATTTAGTTTTTTCTGCGCCTCAACTATTACCCTATATGGCCATTTCACTATCTGGAAATAATCAGGAAAATCGGAGAGGAAAGGGACATCGGGTGCTCCCGCTTTTATTCTATCATCCAATGCACAAGCTGCCAATGTAAATGCCCCACCTTGAGAACCACCCTGTGCAAATATAAGCTCCTTATCCACCTTCTCCCTTGAAGAGAGGAAATCTAACCCCCTGATAAGATCCATATAGGCACCTCTATAATAGTAATTGTTTAAATCATCAAGAGAATATGTTATCCACTCCCCATACGTATTTGTAGCCTCATTAAGCCCCTGCCCTCTTGTAGAGAGGACAAATTCCACAAATTCAGGGTTTCCTCCGGGGCACCAAGCCTTGGAGCCGTACCCCATATAGTTTATAATGGTGGGGTAAACCCCTTTGGCTATCGGTTCTGAATAGTATCCCGATATAGTCTCACCACCAAGTGATTTCATCTTAACCAAATAGATATTATTAGTATTTGTGGATTTATCAGGGAGAAAAGTAAGTTCATACTCAGGTGATACGGAAGCTAACTCTTCTTTAGCTCTCTCCCAAAACTCATTAATATCCGGTTGTGCATCATAAGGAGAAATTATCTTTTCAGGCTCATACCCTATATTGAATTTCTTAACTTTTCCACCGGGAACAGAGACCGTTATACGATAGAAACCAGGTTTTAATGGGAAGTTAAATGAAATAACTGAACTATCTCCCACTTTCAATCTTATTTTTTTTGAATAATCCTTAATGGAGACAAACTTATCTGTGGAGAGATTGAGTTTGAGCTCCGAAGTGGTTCTCTTTGTATCATTGTTCTTAACTGCTACTTTTATTGACGCTTTTTCAGGAGAGAAAAAGAGCCAATTATTGTTTGTCTGAACATCAAATGTGAGAACATTCTCTAAATTGCTTTTAGTATAATCGTCAAATTTCTGTCCATAACTTACTATAGGAAGAATGAATAGAATTAAAAACAGTAATCTTCTCTTAAACATATCAATAATACATTTTAATATAATTAGTCCAGTATAATATTCCCAAATTACAGCACCGAAGCCACTTTTCTAATTTCAGCAAGGCGTTTATTTAACTTGCTGTCGTTCTTGGCTTTCTGGATATTGTACTTTAGCTGAATGCGCATTAAAGAATCTGCCGGCACATTCAAAGCCGCTTCAAACATTAATGCTGTAGGGGTCGTAAGGGGTCGGCGTTCGTTCAGGATATCATTTAAAACTTTATACGAAATTCCCATTTGTTCTGCCAAATGAGTCTGAGAAATACCCCTAAACTCTATCTCATCTTTTAACACTTCCCCAGGATGTGTCGGAGTGTATGCATATCCTAAATTACCCATAATGATCTATTTATAATGTTTTGACAATTCTATTATATTACATATCGTTATAACCGTTTCAGAAAAAACTTTTGTTGTTATAAATTCTATTCGGTACTGATCATTAACACGAACAGATTCCAAACCTTTCTTGTCGCCTCGAAGTGCTTCATAACATAAGCTATTATATCTGTAAAGATCTTCCACGACTGAAACTGACTCCAAAATATCAAGTGTTTTACGATATTTCCTTATTATTTGTGGCTGAAAACGATACTTCTTATCTGTTGTTTTCCCAAATTCGTATAACTCCCGCAAATATTCCTTATCGAACTTTATTTCCATATCAGTTTCTTAATCATTGGCAAATATAGTAATATTTTCAAATAGTCCACAAAAAAAGTGGAATTAAGTACTATTTCTCCCTACCGCATTATCATTTTTGGCTTTCAGGGGATTGTGCTAGGGTAATTTTCAGAGTTTCATTACTTCTCACACCAGGTTTTATCTCTCCATGGAGCAATAAGAAATCCTTTCCACCTTTCATCGGCACCAATGAGGCACCTGCAAGTGCAGAACCCTCAACACTCTCTGCTACCTCCCAACTATCCGACTCTGTATCATATATTAAGAGCCTCGCATTAAGTTTATACGCCGCAGGATCTTGCGACAAGTATTTTTGAAACTCCTCACGTGCTTTTTTCTCCCCATCAATATCCCCTTTCTCCGCAAGTTTGGAGGCACGTTGAAGGAGTGCCAATGCCTCGCCAAAGACCTTAACATTCACCCCTCCGAGGCAAAATATCTTATTGTTTTCAAACGCAGCCCCGACTCCGCCTCCTAATGAAATAGGAGCCCCCATCTCATCAAAAGGGGTTGCGGCACTGCTCCATTTTCCGGTGGAAGGGGTATAGACCAATGACTCCGTAGAGACTTTCGGCGCTGCATCACCCATACCTCCCACAAACCCTCCAAAGAGGAACAGAGACTCCTCTCCTCCCCTTTTCTGGACAATGCAGAGGGGTTGGAGCCTCGGTGCTCCGGGGAAAGA
>CAYSND010000086.1:2691-7154 GCA_964432305.1 uncultured Muribaculaceae bacterium
CTCCCCTTTTCTGGACAATGCAGAGGGGTTGGAGCCTCGGTGCTCCGGGGAAAGAAGCCTCCTTTTGCCACTTCGCTCCCCTCTTTTTAAGGTCAATGGAATACATATCAGTCGTGGGAACTCCGTTCATATTCCCCCCAAGCACGTAGAGTCTGTTTCCGATAAGAACTCCGGCACCATTATCGAAGGTAAATGGGAGCTGAGTGAGGGACTCGCTTTTTAACTGCTTTGCACCCCCTTTGCTATTCGCAATAGAGAGCCTATAGACCTTCGAAGAGGCCCCATTGGAATTGCTCCCTCCTGCCACGATTAACCCTTTCGGAGTAGTTACAGTTGCACTATATGCCAATGCCTCAGGGAGTTTCCCCACCTCTTCCCATCTCAGCATCCCCACATCCTTCCGTGCTCCGGGGGTCAATGAGGCAGCAAACACATTGTCATAGAATTGTTTTTTACCCCCCTTTATCAGAGGTTCCGAAGGGAAATTGCACCCTCCTGCTACGATCAAAGATTCCCCCAAAACCCCTGCGGAGAAGGAAGAGACCCCTTGTGAGAAAGAGGCATCACCTGGCACCCCCTCCATTTTTTGGGTTATTGTCTTAAACCTCTCTTGTGGGAAGAAATCCATCAATGGAATAGCTTGAAAGGTCATCATTGCCACACTGCTCTCATAGAGGATTCCGATTGTCTTATTGTCAATCATTGTCAGACAAGAGTAGCCCCAATTTTCCCCCTCGTCAAGCAAAATTTGATGCTCAGGGAGCCACGAAGAGCCACCATCCAAGGAGATTTTTATTGTAATATTGTAACGCCCTTTGACAGTATTGGGATTTGAGAAAATCAACAGATCGCGTCCGAGAATATTCTCATCCCCCCTTACGGAGATCAGGCTCGCCATACAGACAGGCTCCTGGAGCAGAGAGCGGGACGAAGGGTGTTCACTCCAGGTTTTACCAAAGTCCTTAGTAACTGATACAGCGCGACTTCCGCCACGGTTATCCCTCATATTCAACATAAGAGAGCCATCAGGAAGCTCTGCCACCTGCGACTCTGTGGTATTGGTCCTTGCAAGATTATGGATAGCCCACTTCTCGCCACCATCTTTACTATACATTATACCTGCATTGGGAACTCTCGTAGAATCAATGAATTGGATCGGGAAAACAAGCGTCCCGTCCTGCATACTTATCCCCATACCTGGCCCTTGAAGAAGAAAATACCAGCTCGGGTCCTTAACCATTGAGGTAATATTGATAGGTGCGGAAAAACTCTTGCCGTCATCATCACTGCAAGCCAAGACCAATTGGGCAGTCTCATTTTTAGTAATTCCTGGCATGGAGTTCCACCAAGCCATATTGTTCCCCATTCCATGAGTCCAAGCAGCGATGATCCAAACCTTATTGGTCTTTCTATCGACAAGAATTGCAGGGTCACCCACCCCATTCTGGGCAGAAGGGAGCCCTCCGTCATTGCCAAAAGTGAGAGGAATAGTCATCTTCTCCCAAGTTTTTCCCCCGTCAGTGCTACGACTAAGCCCTATATCTATATGCTCCTGCAAATCCTTGCTACTGTTATACCTTACATCATACACTGCGAGGAGCGTCCCATTATTGGTAGTAACCACCCCGGGGATTCTAAAGGCAACAGAGCCTCCATCACCGGCATGCCTCACCCCTACCCCCATACGGTGGGTTATGTTTGGAGCTGTTACCCTCTCAATAGGGGCTTGTACTCCACCATCCACTAAAACCTTCTCCACACGACAAGCGATTTTCTCAGTAAGTGGGGTCTCCGGCTTCATTTTAATACTTACCCAAAAATAATTGACCCCCGGGAAGAGTTCCTGACGACTCGTCAGAGTTAGCTTAGTGGATACGGGAGAGATTTCTGACTGTAGTACAGAGTATGAACGGTTAGCCGAAAGGGTTCCGTTAGGGGTTGTAAAAGAGAGATAGTTAATGGGGAAAAAGCGTTTCTGCCCCCTCTTCTCTGCCCCCTCAGTACCGGAGTAATAGAGTTTTATAGATTCGATTTTAGAGATATCTGTAGGGGCGTCGAAAGTCAATTCCACAGCCTCAAATAGCTTGCTAGATTTGGCGTCTACTCTTAAATAGAAAAGTATATTGTCCTCTCTCTCAATGAGAATCGGGTACCTTGGTTCATAAACAGAGAGCGTATCTGCACCCCAAATATTATTTATAAAAATCAGGAGTGTAAAAAGTGATAAAAAAACTTTTTTCATGGTTATTTTGGTTTAAAATTTATTTCTTTTTAATATTCTCGGCTACTTTTCTAATTAACTCTAATCTCGCCTCACGGCTGGTCCATGCAATATGTGGAGAGAGAATAAGTTTATCGGGGTTATTCAGCAATGTAATATATGGGTGGTTTTCCGGTAATGGTTCCACCTCGAAAACATCTATTGCGGCAGCGGCTATCAAGCCATCATTCAATGCCCTTACCAAATCCCCCTCATTTATAATCCCTCCGCGCCCCACATTCACAATATAACCTGTCGATTTCATAAGGGAGAGCTTCTGGTATGTAATAAGATTCTTCGTCACAGCATTAAGTGGGGCATTTATCGAAACCACATCACTTTCACTGAGTAACTGCTCAATGGGAATCGATGGATATTTAGAACAATGAGATGTCCCTGAAGTGGAAAAATAAGAGACCTCCATTCCAAAAGCAGTGGCTATCTCCGAGACCCGCTGCCCAATATTCCCCATACCGATAACCCCAAGTCTCTTCCCTTTAAGTTCGAAAAAGGGTCTGGATATATCCGTAAACATACCACTACGACTATAATCGCCCGACTTAACGACCTTATCAAAATAGATAGAATGACCCACGAGATTCAGAATGTGCATAATGGTAACCTGGGCCACACTCTCCGTAGAGTACCCTGCCACATTCCTAACCGGAATCCCCTTAGAAGCAGCATACTCGGAGTCCACATTATTGGTCCCCGTGGCCGCCACACATATCAATTTAAGTTTAGGAGCTGCATCGATATGCTCTCTCTTCATCACCACCTTATTAGTAATCACCACATCAGCATCCACTATCCTCTCCATCACCTCACCTGGCATTGTCGCACCATAAACCACCAAATCCCCCGTTTTTTCAATCGGACCCAGAGAGACATCCCTCCCCACCGTATCCGCATCAAGAAATACTATTCTCATCTTTTTATAAATAGATATATTTTAACTTAATTTTCCCTTTTCCAAAATTCAATCCCTATTTTTTACAAATTTAGTCAAAAATTACAAACTGATAAAGAATAGATTACTATGGAGAAAGAATTATACCTACACATCAGTATCAAGTCGGATGAAGTAGCATTCCGCGTGGATGAGGATTTTGTTCAGGGCATCAACAGATTAGCATTAATAACTATTAGCAAGAAGGGAAATCTTATAGCTTATTGTATCTTATCAAATCACCTCCACATTATAATTACATCTGGTGACCCACAGGGGTTTATAAAATCATTTAAATGTAGTTATACAAAGTGGTTCAACAATAAGTATAGTAGAACAGGCGAGTTATTCACGCCGGGAGATAAAATAGTGAAATTAGAGTCCATAGAACATATTTTAATAGCTATTGATTATGTCCTCAGAAATCCCATTCACCATAACATCACGGAATACCCAACAAATTATCCCTATTCATCAGCAAAATTCTACTTCAGCAAACAAATGGGGTTTGAAATTCAAATAGATAATAAAATTGATGTAAAAAGGCTTATATCAAAAAGGAATATACCTTACACAAAGAGTTTAACTTTCAGTGCATCAGGAATAATCTATCCCTATAATTTTCTCAGCATTAAAAGGTGTGAAAGCTTATACCAATCTGTGCGGAATTTTGCTTTTCACTTAAACCGTCCATTAAAGGAGGAGAATATATCATTTCTCGGTAACGAAACAGACGAGAAATGCTCCTTATTATATCAACTTCAAAATAAAGTTTTAAGGATAACAGACATAGAGGCATGTAATTATATAGAGAATTACCTTGAAAATAATTTGAACGGGAAATCATTTACTCAATTAACAACTATCGAGAGAAATACACTTTCGGAAATATTATTAAAAATAGGGTGTATTGATGCTCAAATTAGAAGATGTCTGCCTTTTCAAGGACTTGGGGAAGGGTAAAAAAGCTAATCGCCTTATTATCTGACATATCCACAAAACAAGCTTCCCCAAGTCATTACGCCCAAAAACGTGAATCAAGGTTACAGGCACCTGTGGGCATGGTTAACGTAAAATGCCTGTCGGACTTGGGGAAGGGTAAAAAAGCTAATCGCCTTATTATCTGACACATCCATAAAACAAGCTTCCCCAAGTCAAAGCGTAGGGGAAAATTTACCAAACAAAGTTTGGTGTCGTCATCAGACGACCGACACGGGTCGGGTTTGCGAAGCAAACGGAAAGACAGTAGTGTCG
>CAYSND010000087.1:0-7114 GCA_964432305.1 uncultured Muribaculaceae bacterium
TTTTCGATAGCACTGTCATATACAAAACCTTTGGTTCCATTTAGTGAGAACACATCACCTTCATAATGTTTTCTTCCTGCAATGGTCATAACTCTCTTTGAACCTTCGTTTGAGAAATGGATAGCATCGCAACCTACGATACAACATTTACCCCAACCACGTGCAACAAGTGCAGCGTGTGAAGTCATACCACCTCTTGCGGTCAAAAGACCTTCGGCAGCACGCATACCTTCAACATCTTCAGGGTTTGTCTCTTCACGAACAAGGATAACTTTTTCACCTCTTTCAGCGGCAGCAACTGCAGCTTCAGCAGTGAAGACAATTTTACCTACTGCACCACCGGGTCCTGCAGGGAGTCCCTTTGCAATAACAGTTGCTTTCTTTTCAGATGCAGGGTCCAATATAGGGTGGAGGAGTTCATCCAACTGTGAAGGAGCAAGTCTCATTACAGCTGTCTTCTCATCAATAAGTTTTTCGTGAAGCATATCCATTGCCATATTCAGGGCTGCAAGTCCGGTTCTCTTACCAACACGGCACTGGAGCATCCAAAGTTTTCCATCCTGGATGGTGAACTCGATGTCCTGCATATCGCGGAAATGATGCTCTAAGTGATCTTGAATCTCATCAAGTTCTTTATAAACTACAGGCATAGCCTCTTCGAGAGAGGAGAGATGTTTGTTTTGATCATTCTTAGTGGCATTGTTCAAAGGGTTAGGGGTACGAATACCTGCAACAACATCTTCACCCTGAGCATTAACCAACCACTCTCCGTAGAAGGAGTTTTCACCTGTAGCAGGGTTACGTGAGAAAGCAACTCCGGTTGCGGAATTATTACCCATATTTCCGAATACCATTGCCTGAACTGTTACTGCTGTTCCCCACTCATCAGGAATACCCTCGATACGGCGATAAGAGATAGCCCTACGACCATTCCATGATTTGAAAACTGCTCCTATACCTCCCCAAAGCTGCTCATATGCATTATCAGGGAACTCTTTGCCAAGAACTTCTTTGACACGGATTTTGAAATTATTACATAAATTGATGAGATCTTCTTCAGTAAGATCAGTGTCATTTGTATACCCTTTTGCCACTTTTACATCGTGAAGCATTTTATCAAGCTGTACACGGATTCCCATCCCTTCTTCAGGTTCGATCCCTTCAGCTTTCTCCATAACTACATCTGAGTACATCATAATCAGACGGCGGTATGCATCATAAACAAAGCGAGGATTCTGAGTTTTTTCTATCATCCCGGGGATGGTCTCTGAACATAGTCCGATGTTTAGAACTGTCTCCATCATACCGGGCATTGAAGATCTTGCTCCGGAACGACAAGAGAGTAGTAAAGGATTTTTCTTATCTCCGAAGATCATTCCCATTGCCTTTTCTGATTTGGCTATGGCGTCTTTAACTTCACTCTCCAATTCGGCGGGATATTTACACCCAAGCTGATAGTACTCTGTACAACAATCAGTGGTAATAGTAAAACCTGCGGGAACCGGAATTCCCAATTTACACATTTCGGCAAGATTGGCGCCTTTGCCTCCTAAAAGGTTCTTCATCGAACCATCTCCTTCGGCTTCTTTTCCTCCGAAGTAATAAACTCTTTTAACTTTTGACATAGATTTAATTTAAATGTAAATTTTATATTTAATATTTAATTATAAATTTTTTACAGAAAGTGCAAAAATAGCAAAAATTTTACAATAATTTGCCTGCAAGCTCCGAAAGTTCACTTCTTTCTCCTTTTACTAAGTTAACATGGGAAAAAATAGACTCTCCATATAGTTTATCCCCAAGGTGTGTGAGACCATTTGAGTGAATATCGAGATAAGGTTGGTCGATTTGGAAAATATCTCCCGTAAAGACTATTTTAGTTCCCTCCCCGGCACGAGTAATAATTGTCTTTACTTCATGTGGGGTTAGATTTTGTGCCTCATCAATTATAAAAAAGACATTTGTAAGGCTTCGCCCTCTAATATAAGCAAGAGGATTTATTAAAAGTTTCTCCCGTCTAATCATATCCTCTATCTTTACAACTTCACTACTTGAGGGCTTAAAACTCTTTTTTATAACATTGAGATTATCGAAAAGAGGGAGCATATAGGGACCTATCTTTTCATTGACATTTCCCGGGAGGAATCCGAGTTCTTGATTTTTCAATGGAATGACAGGACGTGAGAGGAGTATTTGGTCAAAACGATCAGACTGTGCCAATGCTCCTGCAAGTGCAAGGAGGGTTTTCCCTGTTCCTGCCGTTCCGGTGAGTGATATAAGTTTTATATCGGGATTCATAACTGCATCGAGTGCGAAGGTTTGCTCATGATTTCTTGGGAAAATACCGTAACAGGCCCGAGGTTTAACCTCTACAACTATATTTTGATTTTTATCATAGCGACCGAGTGCAATACGATTATCGGGTGAGCTTATTTTATATAGTTGATTACAATGGGGTGTTTTTCTAATACCAAGTTGTTTTATAGTAGCTTTCTGCTTTGAGATGAACTCAAGAAAAGTCGTGGCAGAGACATTTCTTAGAGAAGATATCTCCCGTTTGGTACTCTCAATACGGATATCTTTAATCTTATCAGTTAGATAATCTTGAGCCATTAACCCTAAGGCTTTGGCTTTTAGGCGCATATTGACATCTTTGGTAACGAGAATTACTTTTCTATCCAGATTTTTATCTCTGAGAAAGAGAGTAGTAGCTATTATTCGATGGTCAGGAGTGTCGTCATATAGAGACTCTTGCATCTCCATAGTATAGCCGTGTCCCATTTCTACTTTTATCCTCCCTTTTCCTTTTCCAAGAGAGACCCCCTCTTCGAAAAAGTGTCCATTAGAGACTCTATCAAGTTCACGGGTAAATTCGCGAGCGTTATAATTAAGAGCATCATCCCCTTTTTTAAATTTATCGAGTTCTTCAATAACGACAATAGGAATTATAATATCATTCTCTTGGAAATTATAGATTGCACGATGGTCGTGGAGAATAATATTTGTGTCTAATATAAAAATTTTAGGCTTCCTGCCTTCTGATGATGAGATTCCTCTCTGTTTAATGGCACTCTTAGTGTTCTTTTTCATATCGGTATATTTTAAAAAGTTGTATAAGAGCCACTCATTACTGTCTTTTCTATTTTAAGGCTCTATTTTTTATTATTAAGGGACTCTAACCACTTTCTGCCGTTTATAAAGAGTTCAAGCCAGCGAGTAGCAATAGGTGGTTCTTGTAATCGGTTCTCTCTCTCTTCATCAGATAAATGACAATAAGGGAGGTTCCAAGGACGGAGGCAGCGTTCAGGGTGCGGCATCATGGCAAGATGGCGTCCGTCAGGTGAACAGACTCCGGCAACCCCTTCGGGAGAACCATTCGGGTTCCCGGGGTATTCCTTGTATGTATAGCGTAGGGCAATGTTATACTCTTTTAGAGGTTTTGGGAAATGGAACTTCCCCTCTCCGTGGGCTACCCAGATTCCAAGTCTACTCCCTTGTAGGGATGAGAGGAGGATGGAGGGGGATCTCTCTATCTGTACCCCGATAAAGGCTGATTCATATTTGCGGGAGTCATTGTGGTGCATTTTTGGAGAATCATTACGAGATTCAGGGGTTATAAGTCCAAGTTCTGCCATAAGCTGGCACCCGTTGCAGACTCCGAGGCTCAAGGTATCTTTACGGGAGTAAAATCTATCTATTGTCTCTTTTGCCTTCTCATTATAGTGTAATGCTCCTGCCCACCCTTTAGCAGAACCGAGGGTGTCGGCATTTGAAAAACCTCCTACAAATACTATCATCTGCACATCGTCAAGGCTCTCTCTCCCGGAAGTAAGGTCGGTTACATGGACATCTTTTACTTTAAACCCTGCCATATTAAGTGCCCATGCCATCTCACGATCCCCATTTGATCCCTTTTCACGAATAATTGCAGCTATCACAGAACTTTGCTTTTTGGGGAGAAGGGTGGGGTTAATCCATGGGGATGGGTCAAGCCTGAGGGGTTGTTGTGAATAATTTTGAAACCTCTCAATCGCTTTCTTTCTCCCAACTTGCTCTTTATCAAAGATGTAAGATGTGTGGAACCATGTGTCTCTAAACTCGTCAATATCGAGTGAGAGTTTCTTAAATGCCGGAAGGTTATGACAGAGTGCAAAAGAGAGATTAAGTTTTCTTTGTGGTATATATTCACCAATATTATAAACATTTACCTCTTTTGGTAAAAGTTCTAAAAACTTGTTTTCAAGACCTGCTTTAATTTGAACTACTATTGCCGGTACTTCAGAGAAGATAATATCAGGCGTTTTAAGAGATCGTAAATCTATTTCAAGCCCACCTGATGTCCTTGGAAAACAGAGTTCCAAAAGAGTGGTAATAAGTCCCCCCGAGGAGACATCATGCCCTGAAAGGAGGAGGTTAGAGGTGGAAATAATCTGCTGTATGGCATTAAAACAGGTGCGAAAATAGAGTGGGTCGGTAATATCCGGCGCATCACTACCAATCTTTTCTGTCACTTGTGCAAATGCAGAGCCTCCAAGTGGGTATTTTGTATTTTTAACAAATGGAATATAGAATATAGTTGAACTCTCTTTTACTAAGACCGGATGAATTACTTTATTAATATCGGTACACTCTCCAACTGCAGAAACAATTAGTGTCCCCGGAGAGAGGATTTTATCTCCGTTAGGATATTTTTGAGTCATAGACATAGAGTCTTTGCCAGTGGGGATATTGATTCCAAGTGCTATTGCGAAATCGCTTGCCCCTTTAACAGCAGAGTAGAGACGACTATTTTCCCCTTCGTTACGACAGGGCCACATCCAGTTTGCACTTAAAGAGACTCCGCTAAGTCCCTCTTTAATAGGTGCCCATACAAGATTAGTGAGGGCTTCGGCAATAGACATTCTAGAACCGGCAGCAGGATCAATAAGACCTACAAGGGGTGCATGTCCTAATGAGGTGGCGATTCCCTCCTTATTATCATATCCTATAGCTGTGACACCTAAATTATTTAGAGGGAGTTGTATCTCACCGCAGGTCTGCTGGCATGCTATAAGTCCTGTTACAGAACGGTCAACTTTATTGGTCAACCAATCTTTACATGCAACACTCTCTTGTTTTAATACTCTTGAAATATAACTTTCTATCTCATTTGGCGACATATCGCAAATGTCGACTTTAAGAGGGGAGAAGCCCCCCATACCGTTATGTCCCCCATTGGGAGAAGAGTCAGTCATAATGGTCTTAGGGGTGGAGCCGAACATATCTTTGAGCTGAAGGTTAATAGGAGTCTCTCCTGTTTTATTGTCTTTAAAGGTAAAGTTCCCCTTTCCGGTCGCCTTGCCTATAATATAAAATGGAGCACGCTCGCGCTCTGAAATTTGACGTAACCGTTCAGTATCACTGCTCTTCATTACTAACCCCATTCTTTCTTGACTTTCGTTCCCGATTATCTCTTTTGCAGAGAGGGTAGGGTCTCCAACAGGAAGTTTTTCGAGGTCAATATCCCCTCCTGTCTCCTCTACAAGCTCCGACAGACAGTTCAAATGTCCTCCTGCACCATGGTCATGAACCGATATAATGGTATTATGGTCACTTTCGGCAATGGCACGGATAGCATTATATGCTCTCTTCTGCATTTCCGGATTTGAACGTTGTACTGCATTGAGTTCTATTGCGTTAGCATATTCTCCTGTCGCAACTGAGGAGACTGCACCTCCTCCCATGCCGATACGATAGTTGTCCCCACCTAAGAGTACTATTTCATCACCTGCTTCGGGAGACTCTTTTATAGAGTCCCTCTTCTTAGCATACCCCACCCCACCGGCTAACATTATTACTTTATCATATCCATATTTACGCTCAGTATCATCAGGATCCTGCTCTGTATGACTCATAGTAAAGAGAGAACCACAGATTAGAGGTTGACCAAATTTATTGCCGAAATCGGATGCTCCGTCTGAAGCTTTAATCAAAATCTCAAGTGGACTATGGTATAACCATTCGCGTGGATTAGCCATCTTTATAGGTGAGGTCATATAGACAGCAGTACCTGCAATCGGGAATGATCCCTTTCCTCCGGCAATACGATCACGTATCTCACCTCCGCTACCTGTGGCGGCACCATTAAATGGCTCTACTGTAGTCGGGAAATTATGAGTTTCAGCTTTTAAGGAGATAACTGTCTCCTCCTCTTTTATAGTAAAGAGGGATGGTGCGGCAAGAACCCCCTCTCCCTTTGAATTATTATCTTCAATAATTTGGCTTGGGTGGAACATTTTGATTTTAGGACCCTCTATAAAGGCACAGTTATCTTTATATGCGGAGACAATACGACCCGGGTTTACTTTAGAGGTCTTTTTAATAAGTTCAAATAGGGATGATTCCATCTCCTTCCCATCTATTATAAAAGTTCCGTTAAAGATTTTATGACGGCAATGTTCTGAGTTAATCTGCGAAAAACCAAATACTTCACTGTCAGTTAGAGCTCTTCCTAATTTGACACTCAATGAATTAAGATATTCTATTTCATCATCCGAGAGTGCAAGTCCCTCCTCTGTATTATAAGAATGTATATCTTCGATATATTTAATCTTCTCTACTACTCTATCTATGGTGAATATTGTCTGATTAAGTCCACGATATACTCGCTGTAACATTCTGTCGTGAGGAGGCTCATCTGTGGTAAGAGTACTACCATTAGAAGATGTTATGCTATCTAACTCAGATGAATCATCTACCTTGAAAAACTCTTCAATACGCTTAATCCCTTTGATATTCATATTAAGGGTTATTTCCACTGCAGAGGTACTCCAAGGAGTAATCATCTCTTTTCTAGGACCAATAAATAATCCCTTTATTTCGTCGCTTTCAATTAATTTTGCATTGGAAAAAAGCCATTGTAAAGCTTTGATATTCTCTTTGCTTAGTTTTTTATCCGTCTCTAATGCTAAATAACTACCTTTATCAGAAAGAAAGAAATGAATCATAAAAAGTAATGCTTTGGTTTTAAAGTGTAAAAATAGCTTTTTTTAGCGATTAATTCTCAATAATTATCAAATTTGTAGATTATTTATTAAACAAGTCTAAATCTTTCCATTCATGAGTACCCATTATG
>CAYSND010000088.1:0-7082 GCA_964432305.1 uncultured Muribaculaceae bacterium
TAAAATTTTATTTATTTGTGCTTGTCCATTAAGCAATAGATCGATGGTAAATGGACCTTTTAATTCGATATCATCATTGTATACTGGTTTATTCTCTTTATACAAAGGATCTTTCTTGTTTAATTCAAACTCTATCTCAGCAATATTAATTTTGAAAGATTTAACATTAATATCAACATCGTTATAAGTTACCTTGGTTGCTGTGGGATTCGTGGTGGCAGAAAAAAAGATTGCAGCTTTTGAATCCGAATCTTTTTTCTCACATGATACCGTTAATACAGAAAACATTGCCATCGCAAAAAACAATACAATAAACGTTCTTTTTCTCATAATCATTTTTAATTTAATTGTAATTTAATACTTGTTATGCCAAAACAATGCCATAGAACGTAGTCTGTGACAGGTCACCACCCTAAAAGGGACTTAATAGGCTGTGCTTAAATGTAAAAAAACCAATCATCTCGTAATGCGATGATTGGTTTTTTTATTGAATTACTGTAAATATTCTTAAAGCTCCACTATGGTGGGCTTAATCATATGCTTGGGATCGAGAATTTTATCAAGCTGGGCTTTGGTAAGTATTTTGTTTTTAAGAATGATGTCATAAACACTGCCACCTGTCTTCTGAGCCTCTTTTGCCACCTCTGTACATTTAGCATATCCGATGTATGGCTTTAAGGCTGTTACGATTCCGATACTGTTCTGCACTAACTCTTTACATCTCTCTTTATTAGCAGTTATACCATCAACACACTCCACACGAAGGGTATCAAAAGCTCTGCTTAACCACTGTGCTGACTCTACAAGTGACTCAACTAAAACAGGTTCCATAACATTAAGTTCAAGCTGAGCAGCTTCAGAAGCCATTGTTATAGTAACATCATTCCCCATAACTTTAAAACAAACCTGATTAACTACTTCCGGAATAACAGGATTAACTTTACCCGGCATAATGGAAGAACCCGGCTGTTTAGGGGGAAGATTAATCTCTCCAAGCCCAGCACGAGGACCGGAAGAGAGAAGTCTTAGATCGTTACATATCTTCGAAAGCCTAATAGCTGTCTGTTTAAGGGCAGAGGAATAAACCACCATAGCAGAGGTATCATTAGTAGCCTCAACAAGATCTTTTGCAAGTGTAATATTCCACCCTGAGATCTCTTTTATATATTGGGTGCAAGCCTCTGCATACCCCGGTTCGGCAGTAATACCCGTTCCAATAGCTGTTGCCCCCATATTTATTTCGAGGAATCCTTTGGATGCTTCATTTAATCTCTTTAACTCCGCTTTAAGAGCATTGGCGTAAGCCCCAAAAGACTGTCCTAATGTCATTGGAACTGCATCCTGAAGCTGTGTTCTACCCATCTTTATAACATTTCTAAACTCTCTCTTCTTTGCTTCAAAAGATTTGATTAACATCTCAAGATTTGCTTTAACATCCTGATGAATGATATAAAGTCCAATATACATAGCACTTGGATAAGCATCGTTAGTGGACTGAGCCATATTTACATGGTCATTAGGGTGGCAAAATGAATACTCTCCACGCTCTTTACCCATTATCTCCAAAGCTCTATTAGCGATTACTTCGTTAGCATTCATATTAGCACTTGTACCTGCTCCACCCTGAATCATATCAATAGGGAAATGCTCAAGATGCTTCCCCTCCATTAATTCCTTACAAGCAGCCACTACAGCATCTTTAACCTCATCTGAAATAAGTCCGAGAGAGTGGTTTGCCAAAATAGCTCCCATTTTAACTATCCCAAACCCTTTTATAAACTGAGGGTAATCACAAAGATGATTATTACTAATATTAAAGTTTTCGACACATCTTAGTGTCTGAATACCAAACAAAGCCTCTTGGGGAACAGGTTTGTCTCCCAATAAATCGTGCTCCATTCGAGTCTTACCTGATGTTGAAAATTTGAACTGATACATAAAAAATATATTACTTGTTTATAGAAAAAATTTATCCACCTTAGAGACGGCTGAAGGGTTAGCAAATACCACTACCTGATCAAAAGCCTTGATGGTACAATCCCCTGTAGCTATAAAACTATTATTCCCCCTAATAACCCCACCAATAATGGCATCCTCCGGGAAATTTAGATCCTTTAGCTTACCTGTAGTTATCTTACTATTTTGATTTACAATAAACTCGAGGACCTCTGCATCTGTCCCACTAAGCACTTTTATGGAGCGAACTTTATTTGAAAGGGTAAATCTAAAAATCCTCCCTGCCGTAATAAGTTTTTTATTTATAACAGAATCGACTCCCATCCCCTCAGCTAACCTTAAATATTCAAAATTTTCCACCTCGGCAATTACCTTAGAGACACCAAATCGTTTAGCTACCATACCTGAGAGGATATTAGTTTCAGAATTACTTGTTACCGCCACAAAGGCATCAAAATCCTTTAAGTCTTCGTCTATCAAAAGATCTGAATTTTTCCCATCCCCATTTATAACTATTGTCCTTTTTAAAACTTCAGAGAGATACTCACACCTCTCAGGTTTGAGCTCTATTAATTTAACCTGCTCGACCGTTTTCTCCATCTTTTTCGCTACTATCTCCCCTATTCTCCCTCCTCCTAATATCATTAGAGACTTAACCGAAAGTTTCTCTTTCCCTGAAAAACTCATTGCCTCTTCAACACCCTCTTTCTTAGAGATAATAAATACCACATCATTCATCTTGAATTTGGTATCGCTTCGAGGGATTATGGTCTCATTATTTCTTGAAATGGCTACTGTACGATATAGAAGATTCTCTTTATTAGTAAACTCTGAAACTGTTTTGTCTATAAGAGGTGCTCCATCTTCAAGCCTGTAAACCACTAATTGAAGCTTACCATGTGAATAGTCCATAAACTCCGATGTAGCAGACTCCTTAAGAAGATTGACTATCTCATTTGCAGCAATTTTCTCCGGATAAAAGAGAGAGTCTATACCCATTTCAGTAAAGAGAAGTTTATTCTCGTTTGCTTGGTATTCCTCATTATTAATTCTGACTGTTACCTTCTTTGCCCCCATTTTTTTTGCAAGAAGTGCACTTACAATATTTACATCCTGCTCTGAGGCAGGAGATACAGCGACAAACAGGTCTGCCGCGGAGACTCCGGCACGAGTTAATGTCTCAATAGATGTAGGCTTACCTAAAATCGTTAAAATATCGACCCCCAGTGAAGCTCTACGTAGTCTCTCCTCATCACTATCTATTATAGTAATATCGTGGTGCTCAAGACTTAGCATCTTAGCCAAATGGCTTCCGACTTCTCCTGCTCCGGCAACAATTATTCGCATATACCTCTTTTTTGCAAATATAATAAAAAACCCGACTGTTTCTGTCGGGAGTTAAACTGTTTATTAATATTCTTCTTCATTAAAAAAGAAATCTTCTTTACTTGGATAATCGGGCCAGATGTCCTCTATACTATCATAGATCTCACCATCATCTTCCAAATCTTCGAGATTCTCAATTACTTCTAATGGAGCTCCGGAACGTGTGGCATAGTCAATTAATTCATCCTTTGTTGCTGGCCATGGAGCATCTTCGAGCCTAGAAGCAAGTTCAAGTGTCCAATACATAGCTCTATAATTTTAAATGTGAAACAACTCTTTTTTCCAATCGGGGCACAAAGATATATATATTTATTTTTTATTGCAACCAAAAGTCCTCTGAAATAGAGAAAAGATTACACATCATTCTACCCAAAGAGAAAAGGTAATCTGAAAGCCTATTTAGATAGACTATAGTAAGGTCAATATCTTCCCATTTTTTCTCAATCCCCACAGCATCTCTCTCTGCTCTTCGACAGACGCTTCGCGCAATATGGCAGAGTGAAGCCTCTTTTGGAGAGGAGGGCAATATAAAAGCCTTCTGCGGAGGAAGTTGGGCAGAGAGCTCATCAATCTTCTCTTCGAGGAAGACAATCTCCGCTTTTGGGAAAGATTTTACTTTTGGAGAGGGTTCGTAAGAGGCAAGGTGCGCAGATCCCAACATTAAAGTCTCCTGGATTCTTCTCAGAGTGTGATCATACTCCTTAGGCAACTCTGCTCTGAGAAGACCTAAGTGGGAAATAAGTTCATCCACTGTTCCATAAGCCTCCACCCTCACATCGTTTTTGGAAACTCTCTTCCCTCCAACAAGTGAAGTGCTTCCGCTATCTCCTGTTTTGGTATATATTGTCATAATCTAAAAAATTTTAGGGTTATGGTTGATGGTATTAGACTCTACCTTTCCGTCTCTTAATCTTATAATTCTTCGTGCATAAAGTGCAATATCCTCCTCATGAGTAACCACTATAACGGTATTTCCTGCAAGATATATATCGTTAAAGAGTTTCATAATATCTATAGAGGTCTTAGTATCGAGATTCCCTGTCGGCTCATCGGCTAATATTATGGAGGGCTTATTAATCAAAGCCCTAGCTAAAGCCACCCTCTGCTTCTGTCCCCCGGAGAGTTCGTTTGGTCTATGATCCATCCTGTCACCTAAACCGACCTCTTGCAGCGCAGTCTCTGCCATCACCTCCCTCTCCTTACGTGAATACCCTGCATAAATAAGTGGAAGAGCCACATTTTCAAGAGAGTTATATCTTGGTAAGAGATTGAAAGACTGAAATACGAACCCGATCTCCTTATTTCGTATCTCTGCCAAATCATTGTCCTCCATCTCGCTCACATCAGTAGAGTTTAGTATATACTTCCCACTCGTGGGGGTATCAAGACACCCAAGAATATTCATAAGCGTGGACTTCCCTGAGCCGGAAGGTCCCATAATAGCCACATACTCATTTTGATAAATAGAGAGAGAGACTCCGTCCAATGCCCTCACCTCTTGATTCCCCATCTGATAGATTTTATAGATCTCCTCGATCTTAATAATTTCTTTTTTCTCTGCTTCCATCACTGTCTCTTTTTAAATTCTTTATATAAAACATTAATTGCTTTCTCCCCTTCTTCCCCTATATCGAGTGTATATTTGTTTACAAAAAGGTCAATATGACTCCTCTGCACCTGGAGCGAGAGTTCTTGTGCATTTGAAGAGACATAATCTCTCGATGCTTCCGGATTTTTCATAGCAAATTCTATGCTCTTTCTTATAATTCTTTCAATTTTTTCTGACTCTTCCAGATCTCTCCTTGTTGCAATAACTCCAAGTGGGATAGGGGTGGAAAAATTCTCATGCCAAAACTCTCCCAAGTCTCTTATTAACACAAGCCCCTTGTCACGATAGACAAACCTCCCTTCATGAATCAGAACTCCGCACTCCACCTCTTTCGAAAGAACTGCATCCTCTATTTCAGAGAAGAGCATTGTCTTAGTCCTCTTTACCTGTGGAAAGGCGATTTTCAGTAGAAGTGCTGCGGTGGTCCACTCTCCCGGAATGGCAACAAGTGTCTCCGATGAAATGGAATCAGCCGTAAGGAGAGCGTTCTCCTCCGATTTCACTAAAATAGGGGCATTGTTATATCCAAGTGCGGAACCTGAACGCAACGCACGATAAGTACCATTAAGCTGAAAAAGAGCATGATAACTTAATTTGCATATATCAAATTTTCCCTCCGCAGCAGACCTGTTCAGACTCTCTACATCTGCAAGAGTAACCTCAAACTCGAACCCCTCTGTATCCACTAAATGATTAATCATTGCGTGGAAAATGAAAGTGTCATTAGGACAAGGGGAGTAGGCGAGGGAAAGTCTCATATTTAAAGAGCTTTTAAAAGGGTTTTACACGCCTCTTTAAGGCTTGAGAGTGCCAAAGGGGTATTCCATTTCTCTTTATTCCGTTCCCCAACAAAATTAGAGACTGCTCTGAGTTCGATAAAAGGGAGCTTCTCCATTAGTGCCACATAGAAGAAAGCTGCCCCCTCCATACTCTCCACATCGGGTTTGAATCTCTTCACCAGCTCCAGAGAGTCTTCTATCGAATCTTTAAGCGTTTGGACGGTTAATCCCGAAACAGAAGGGAGAGCTTTAAGAGCCTCCTCTATCTCGATATCTAAGAATGGGGAGTATAGTACTCCGTCTCGATAAGGGAGAGTATTGGCATCCAAAATGTTATGTTCAAATAACGACTGAAAGCCTAGTCTGCTCTCCACTCCAAAATCCCCAAACTGCTCCTTTATGACTCTCACAGCTGTGCCTATCGGATATTTCTCACTATAAGTGCCTGCAATACCGATATTTACAATTAAGTCATAGATAAAATCCGAAGATGATAATGTTTTGGTAAGGTGGTAAGAGGTCGATGTGGAACCTATACCGGTGATAAGATAATCAACAGTTAAATCTGTATCATCCAAACCTTTATAACCTTGGAAAAGTTCCCGATATGCCATCCTTGCGCACATCAGTTCCTCTTCAATCGCTGCAGTAAATAATATTCTTTTCATCCTTCACAGTTTTATTACAAGGCTCTAATTTAAGAATTTATTGGCAGTTAACAACATTTTAAGTAGTTTTGCGGTCTCAAATAATTAAAAGATGGCTTTTACAAAAATTGAAGAGTTTGATACAGAGACCACTAAAAAACTTAGCGAACATTATCGTGAGGTTTTAAAACTCTTAGGGGAAGATCCCGAAAGAGAGGGACTACTTAAAACCCCTAAACGCATGGCTAAGTCTATGCAGTTTCTTACTCAAGGGTATGAGCAAGATGGAGCCGAAATTATCCGCTCCGCTATGTTTAAGGAAGACTATCGCCAAATGGTTATTGTTAAAGACATAGAGCTCTATTCACTCTGTGAACACCATCTTCTCCCTTTTTATGGAAAAGCCCATGTTGCCTATATTCCTAATGGTTACATTACAGGACTAAGCAAAATAGCAAGAGTGGTCGAGTGTTATGCACGCAGGCTTCAGGTTCAAGAGAGATTAACAGTACAGATTCGAGACTGTATTCAGAATACTTTAAATCCACTTGGAGTGGCTGTGGTAATAGAGGCATCTCACATGTGTATGCAGATAAGAGGTGTCCAGAAACAGAACTCCGTAACCACCACCTCCGCATTTACCGGTGCCTTTCTAAAAGATGTCCGTACCCGTAGTGAATTTATTGCCCTAATCGGAGCAAACCT
>CAYSND010000089.1:0-5071 GCA_964432305.1 uncultured Muribaculaceae bacterium
TGTTAAATTTAGTATTATAACTTGTAAGGTTCATCTTGTCGAATGTACCTATAAGTTCCAAATCTCCGGATATGGAGCCACCTGTGTTAACAAGAAAATCTTTAGTGAAAGGTTCTATATAGGAGAGTGAAAACTCCGCAAGTGAAATATTAAAGTTTATAAATTGGTTGTCCGGCTGATAGTAACCGATAATATTTAAAGGAGTTTTATCTTGGATCTTATTGTTTACTAAAACATTAAACCTCTTTTTAGATTTATCCCATTTACTCATTAGATTTAGCGAACCAACGGGTTTATCTAACAGAGAGATATTGCTCCCTTTAATATCCATAGTTATACCGAGGTCTCCATATAAATCCATAAGATTCGCACTTCCCGTAAAGAGCCCTGATATACTCATCTGATTATTAGTAAAGGAGTTGAGTATATTGATATCGAAGTTATTAAGAGATACTTGAAGCACAT
This sequence comes from uncultured Muribaculaceae bacterium, assembly GCA_964432305.1. Classification (GTDB taxonomy): domain Bacteria; phylum Bacteroidota; class Bacteroidia; order Bacteroidales; family UBA932; genus CAYSND01. The sequence goes on from CAYSND010000089.1 coordinate 466, forward strand.
CCTCAGGTCTCTTGGAGACAGCACCATTAACTACAATATGCTGTGAACCATTGTTTAGGGAGAAGTTATTAATGGAGTATTCATCTTTACCAAGAGTTATTATAGAGGGGTTGAAAGTCCATTGATGCCCATGGATAAAGAGCTCAGATTCATTTATATAAATATTTGTAATAAGATCTCCTAAGAGGCTTTTACTGAAAAAAATATCTGAGGAGAGAAAGAGTTGGTCTTTCTCTTCTCCGTTATTACTGAAATTATAATAGAGATTGATCACCCCTTCGTTTACCTCTACTTTAATGGAATTATTATCAAGTCCAAAATTACCACTTGCTATTTTTTCGCAGGAGATATTAGAGGTAAGAAGTGGTGAAGGGTTAGCAACTGATAGAGCTAACTTCTTAATATATGCGGTTTTAAGTCCTATGAAATTTGAATTTAGATTAATATCTAAATCGTTTTTCTGATTAAGATTTAAGTTAAGGGTGGTGCCATCGGCAATATATAGCCCCGGCATAAGGATTTGACAGATGGAGGTCATATCGGATGTACGCATCTTAAACTTAAAATCACCCCTCTCTCTTACCTCCTCTCCCTCTTTTTTGGTAAACACATTCCCAAATTGGTCGTATAAGAGTACATCCATTAGATTTGCAATGAATATATCCGGTGATTTGGTGCTTGTGAAATCAGCATTTAGAAATGGGGAGTCAAGGTTAATCTTATAATCATCTTTTTTTGAGGAGGCTTTAAGTACTATGGGCCCAATGTTATAATTCCCATTACTGTTTTTATAGTTCATACTTTTAATATTTACACTCCCCAACATAAATTTGGTGTCGGGATTGTTAGAGACATTTGCCATAAGTGTAAATGAAGAGATTTGCGAAACCTCATCTCTATTATCGAGTTTAAGAGCAGAGAGATCTGCAAATGGGATATCGGCGTAAAGATTATATAGAGTCCCTTGAGTGCTCTTCTTTGAAAGAGATGAGACCCCTTGGAGAATAAAGTGAAGGTTTGGGTCATGACAAATTATTCTTCCGTCGAATTTATCTTTAGAATACTCCCCTAAGGCTATAATATTACTATAATCATAATTATTGAATCCGAATTTGCTTATATGGAGAGTGTCAATTATTAAATTTAGATCATCATTCTTTGGGAGATTAAAAGTAGCTTTAGTGTAAAGAGAGACCTTACCAAGCGATTTCTGATCTAATATAGCACCTACATCAAGATTATTAGTGGAAATATCACCATTTATGGAGAGCCCATTGGTGTTATTTTTCATTTTTACATTAAATTTTCCACCGCCATTAACAGAGTTTAAGAGAATGTCGGCTTTCATCTCCTCAAGGCTCCCTTTAACATCCCCTTGGAGAGCATATCTTACATTGGGAGAGATGGATGAGATACTTTTTACATCAGTATCTTCAGCAAAATAACCTATTATCTCTGCTAGTTCGTTAGTTTCTGTATAGAACTCTTTTAATGATAGATTAAAATCTGTCTTGGTAATATCCGGGAGACCTATTATGCTCCCTGAAATGAAAGCTTTAGTTTTTCCTGTGGGGGTTTCAGCTAATAAATCTTTTGCTACTAAATTTGCTACCGTTCCTTTAATTTCACCTGTTAGTATTAGAATTAAACGGTTTTTTAAGAGTTCGGGGGTAAATTTTCCTATAGTACGGAAATCGAGTTTACTCTTATTAAACTTTGCTGCCAAACAGATCTCGTTAAGGAAATCTTGTAATGCTGCAGGGCTGTCATAACTAAATGTCAGGTAATCAGCATCTACGGATGAAAATTCATCTTTTAAAATAAGCTGATCTATATTTAGTCTCTTATTATCCAATGTTACTTTACCTTGAAGTTCTTTTAGAAAGAGTCCACATTTGTCTTTGGCAGTTAGGTTATTAATGGTTGCCCCTATTACCCCCTCTTTAAATGACATTTTGGTGAACCTTCCTGTAATATCTGAGATACATAGATCAGCATAATTCATACTTGAGGGATGCTGACCCTCTAACTGCATAAATGGGTCGTAGAATCTAAATGTGAAGTTAACTACCCTAAGTTCACTCAATGACATAGCCGGAATAGTCGAGGTAGAATCTGACGCAGAGGGGCCAAAATTAAATATTCTCGTTAGATTAGACTCACCATCCTCACTTTCAGTAATAAAATTAAAGAGACCGTTTTTTAGGGTAACTCTGTTAATTTTTAGATTTCCTACTAAAAGTTGTGTGGGGGAGATGTTTACAGTTAATTTATCGAAATGAGCCAAAGTGTCTTTTTGATTCCCGGCAATAGTAACATCTTCGAGTATAACTCTATTAAAAAAGACAATTAAGGCTTTATCAATAGTTGCCTCTCCATTAATCTTCCCATTAACTACATTTACTACTTTTTTTGCAAACCAAGTCTGCACCCTAGGAACCTGGAACGTTAAATATCCGGCAAAGGGGAGAAAACCTATTAAAATGAGAAGGCCAATTAGTATTTTTTTTAGTACTTTTATAGAAATTCGGTTTTGTTCACAAAAATAGTAAAATTTATCAGTATTTTCGCAGAAATTATTCTCTATATGTCAATTATAATTTTAGGAATAGAATCTTCGTGTGATGACACCTCAGCGGCAGTTATTCGGGATGAATATCTCCTTTCCAATGTTATGGCTTCGCAAGAGGTGCATCGTAAATACGGAGGGGTTATTCCGGAACTTGCCTCCCGTGCCCATCAGCAAAATATACTCCCGGTGGTAAATCAAGCAATTAACGATGCCGGGATAACTAAGGAGCAGATAGATGCTATAGCCTTTACACGCGGTCCAGGACTTTTGGGCTCTTTGCTTGTCGGAACCTCTTTTTCAAAAGGTCTCTCCATCTCCTTAAATAAACCTTTAATAGAGGTCAATCACCTTCAAGGGCACATCCTATCCCATTTCATACTTGAATCCGGAAAGGAGGCGAGGGTCCCTTCTTTTCCATTTCTCACCTTACTTGTCTCCGGAGGACACTCACAAATAGTTCTAGTAAAAGATTACTTAAAATTTGAAATCTTAGGAGGAACAATAGATGATGCAGTGGGGGAGGCTTTTGATAAGTGCGCCAAGGTTCTCGGTTTGGGATATCCTGGTGGACCTATAATAGATAAACTTGCCAAGGAGGGGGATCCTAAAAGATTTCGCTTCTCCAAACCTCATATATCTGATTTTAACTACAGTTTTAGTGGAATAAAGACCTCATTACTCTATTTCCTTAGGGACAGTGTTAAAGAGGATCCCGATTTTATCTCCAAAAACATTAACGATATATGTGCCTCCTATCAAGCCACACTTATTGATATTCTTATGGATAAATTTATGAAAGCTATAAAAAAGAGTGGTGTTAAAGAGGTAGCGATTGCAGGTGGGGTTTCTGCCAACTCTGCTCTTCGTAATAGGATTAAAGAAGAGGGGGAGAGGTATGGCTGGAATACCTATATTCCCGAATTTAAGTTTACTACAGACAATGCTGCAATGATTGCCATTACAGGATTATTTAAATATAGAGAGGGACTTTTCTGTGACCTAGATGTTGCCCCTATTTCAAGGGCATTGGATTATAATATTCCGGAATGAAAGAGTTTGAAATACCATATCCGGCTTCTAAACCATTGACTAAGGAGGAGATGCAAAAAGCCGCAGCTAAAGCATTAGGGGTTCCTATAACTAAAGTTGGGGAAGTGAAAATTATAAAACGCTCTCTCGATGCCCGTTCCAAGGAGATAGTTTTTAGGTATAGACTTTTAGCAGCCACCAAGGATGAGAAGTTACCGGATGAGACACTACCCCCTTTCATGAGGGTAGAAAAAGCCCCTCCGGTTATAATTATCGGGTCTGGTCCTGCTGGATTATTTGCGGCGATAAAGCTACTTCAAATAGGTCTTAAGCCGATTATTATCGAAAGGGGTAACGCGGTAAGGGAGCGTAAAAGGGATATAGCTGCCTTATATAAAGAGTCTCAAATCAATAGTGATTCAAATTATTGTTTTGGAGAGGGTGGGGCAGGTGCCTTCTCAGATGGTAAATTATATACTAGATCGAGTAAAAGGGGTAATGTAACAGAAGTGTTAAAGTATCTTGTAGAATTTGGTGCAGATGAGAAAATCCTTTATGAGGCACATCCTCATATCGGGAGTGATCTTCTTCCCCGTCTCCTCGAAAATGCAAGAAATACCCTTATGGAATATGGGGGAGAGTTCCATTTTGGAGTTAGAGTTACTGATATGGAGCGGAAAGGGGGAATCTGGAGAGTCATTTGCAAAAAAATGGAAAACAATTCCTTAGAGACTTTCACTGCAAATCAGGTTATTTTGGCTACAGGACACTCTGCAAGAGATATTTATGAACTCTTTGCAGTGAGAGGGTGGGCAATAGAACCCAAAGGGTTTGCAATGGGGGTGAGGGTGGAGCACCCTCAATATTTGATTAATGAAATACAATACGGTGCTAATCCCCCTTCGTATCTCCCCTCTGCCGAGTATTCACTTGTTACACAAGTTGAAGGACGTGGTGTCTTCTCATTCTGTATGTGTCCCGGTGGAATATTGGTTCCTGCCTCCA
>CAYSND010000089.1:5081-7060 GCA_964432305.1 uncultured Muribaculaceae bacterium
GAGCTTGTTCTTAATGGAATGTCCACCTCCCTTAGGAACTCGAAGTGGGCAAATGCAGGGGTAGTAGTCTCTATTGAGCCTCAAGATGTCTCCCCTAATTCCCCTCCTACGGCACTTCAAATGTTAGATTTTCAGAGAAGTGTGGAGAGCGCCTCTTTTGCCGCCACCTCCTCTTTGAAAGCACCAGCGCAGAGAATGACAGATTTCGTTCATTCAAAAAAGGGGAAGCAAGCAGTTTCAAGCAAACTCCCCTCTACCTCATATATTCCGGGTGCAGTAGGGTTCCCTCTGGATGAGATATTGCCCGAAATTATTGCACTAAGATTAAAAAAAGCCTTCCCTCTTTTTAATCAAAAGATGAAAGGCTATTATACTTCAGAGGCACTTTTGTTGGGTGTAGAATCAAGAACCTCCTCACCTATAAGGATTCCGAGGGACTCTGAAACTTTGCAACATATTAATCTCGAGGGACTCTATCCTTGCGGAGAGGGTGCCGGTTATGCAGGTGGAATAGTCTCTTCTGCATTGGATGGGATTAATTGTGCACTAAAAATTGGGGAGAAGAGGTGGAAATTTTAGTGGCAACCACTGCAACTTGAACACCCACCTTCGCTACAGTTGTGAGCTTTTCTCTCACCATGGAGTCCATCTTTAAGCTCTTGCTCGGTAGCCTCGCGGAGAGTTAGAATCTTCCCTGTAAAATGGAGCTCTTTCCCTGCTAAAGCATGGTTGAAGTTCATTATCACGAATTCCGGAAGAACTTCCATTACTATTCCCGGCATAACTCCACCCATATTATTCATCATTGGTATTGTATTTCCAACTACCAAAAGATCTTCTTTTACCACTCCGTCAACCTCGAAGATGTTTTTAGGGAGCTCTATTACTGCTTCAGGATCAAATTCCCCATATCCGTCTGCTGCACTAAGTTTAAAATCAAATCTATCTCCTACTTTCTTTTTAAAGATATTTTTTTCGAATTCCGGGAGGAGGGAACCTGTTCCGAATATAAAACCGAGCGGGTTGCTTTCTGTTGTTTGATCTGCTACATTCCCTTCTACTTCAAGCGTATAGATAAGTTCTACTACTTTGTTATTGCTTATTTCCATTTGTAATTATGTTAGTATTGTTTGTTAAAATATTATCAGATTCAATAGGTATTCTGTGTATTTTCCAATTAATTGCGGCGACAAATATAGTTATTATCGGTGAAACAAGATTAAAAATACAATAGGGAAGATAAGTTAATGTTGCAATCCCTAATACTGTTGATTGTACCACACCGCATGTGTTCCAAGGTACCAGTACAGATGTTACAGTACCTGAATCTTCAAGGGTGCGACTCAGCAGCTCCGGTGCATATCCCCTTTTCTTATAGGTCTCTGCAAACATTTTCCCCGGTAGAAGTATTGACATATATTGATCCGAAAGGGCAATATTACAGAAGATGCAAGTTACCACTGTGGATGAAACGAGGCTTACCGTGCTTCGTACCATTTTTACAATCTTCTCTGTAATGGAGGTAATCATCCCGGAGGCATCCATGACCCCTCCAAATGCTACCACACAGAGTATTAGCCAAATAGTATTCATCATTCCACTCATCCCTCTGGTCGAAGTTAGGGTGTTCATCATCTCATTACCGGTCTCAATAGTAATAGGCGTGGACATCATCTTTAATGTAGAGTAGAGAAATCTATTAAAACCACCTGTAATATCTCCGTAAATTTGAGATACTATATCAGGCTGAGCAAAGAAAGCAACTACTGCCGCCATAAATGCCGATATAAAAAGGGTTATAAAGGGGGAGGCTTTCTTATATATCATAAATATGGTAAAGAGGGGAATCAGTAAAAACCAAGCCGATATATTAAATGTGCCGGTAACATTCGCTATCTGTACCTGGGTTTCAACCGCATCAGGGGCAGAGACAAACCCAACTATGGTAAAGACTATAAGAGATATTATAAAAGAGGGGA
>CAYSND010000090.1:0-6995 GCA_964432305.1 uncultured Muribaculaceae bacterium
TTTCAACTATTAGATTAAACATCTCCATAAATCTCTCTTCCCACTCTTTTTGGTGTTTTACAAATAACTCCCCATTTGAATAATGAGTTGCAATACCCCTATCATAAGGTATCTCCATTAATAGGGGGATCTGCTCCTTCTCCAAATAACTATAAATTTCGCGATTTCCTATCCCTGCTCTATTGATAATAACCCCACACTTTTTATCCATTGTTTTAAGGGTTTCAACTGATTGTTTTAAGTCGCTTAACCCAAAAGGGGTCGGCTCGGTAACTAAGATTACAAAGTCGGCAGATGAGACAGTATTTATGAAAGGGCAGGATGTGCCTGGCGGTGAGTCGAAAAGAACAATATCAGAGTTACTTGCTTCACCTATTGCTTTTTTTATAACAGGTACAGATGAGAGAACACCAACCCTTACTCTCCCTTCCACTATTCTTCCCATCTCACTTGTTTTGAAGGAGTTAACACTCCCTAATAAAACATTCTTTTCCCCTATTGCCTCCTCTTTACATGCTACCCAGCATGCACCGCAACCGTGGCAAAGATCATCAAAAACATTAATTACCTTAGAAGATGGCAAAATAAAAATAGCGTTATAGCTACAATACTCCTGACACTTCCCACAAAAGGTGCATTTATCACTCTCTATTACAGGATTCTTTTGAGTAACTTCAATGCTATTAATGCTTTCTCCTTTAAAGAATAGCATTGCATTTGGCTCCTCTGCATCACAATCAACCAATGTAACTTCGCAGTCTCTATTTTGAAGCAGATAGAAGAGATTGGTTGCGACCAAAGTTTTCCCTGTCCCCCCTTTCCCACTTGCGATAGCTAATTTTATGCTTTTAGTCATATTATTGCAACTAATGGCACCCACCATGTCCCCCTTTTGCATCATGGTCGCAATAGTTTGCACTAAGAGATAATGTATTCTCAATAAAGTCTTTAGTTAACTCCTCGGCAGTTTTTACAGGTGCCCCTACGAAAGCATTTATCTTCTGCTCATTGAAGAGATTTATAGCTTTCTGTCCCATACCACCTGCAATAACATCGGTAACTCCAAACTGTGCCACCCATTTTGGATACAATCCGGGGATATGCTCAGGTGGAACGATGTTTTTAATCTCCACTATCTCATTGTTTTCAATACTAACTATAGCGAATGATTCGCAATGTCCAAAGTGCTCGCACAATAGACCATTTTCTAAAGGAATAGCAATAATTTTATTCATAATATTATTTATCTAACATTTCTATAATCTCTTTTATGGTTTTATTCGGCTCTTTAATCGCGATAATCTGAATTTTCAGACTATCTAAAAGGGGTTTTATTTTTACTCCGAATTCCCCTGAAATAATCTTTTTAACATCGCGAGATGCAACTAACTGCACCGAAGAGGGACCGGCACCACCGGTAGCCTCCTTGTTTGGATTAGGGATATACTCAATGGCTTTGCTCTCTATATCATAGATTACAAAATAGGCACAGCGACCAAATCTTTGGTCTAAAAGCGAGTCTACGGTATTACCTGTAGAAGTTATGGCAACTTTCATTTTATTCTATATTAAATTCATAAATGTTTGTACTTTTACAAAGGGGGCAATTTGTGATAGGGATCTCCTTTTCAGGGTTATTAAAATAGGCTTTACACCCCTCACAATGGTACCAATTACTGTCAAAATGAATCTTCCCCCCTTCAATAAATATCTCCCTCCCCTCAACAAATGCTTTAGCTATCTTTTTAAGGGCAGAGCCGTAAATCCTTGTAAAGGTAGGTCGTGAAATCCCCATTGCCACAGATGCTTGATAATGGTTAAGATCATCATAGTCGCTAAGTCTTAAAGCCTCATACTCTTCGTATAAAAGATTTATAGGGTCAGTGACTTGATCACTGACCTCTCTCCCATAAGGTTTTAACCCTTTAATAGTGGGGGGATTAAGGACTCTTCTTGAAACTCTTACTCTTGATCTCATTTATACAATAAACATTAGTTCACTACAAAGATAGTGAACTATGGTTCATTAACAAAATTTTATTGATAAAATTTTAGAGTTATTCTATTACTTTAAATGTTTGACGGACTTGAGCAGAGGGCATCATATTAAAATGCCACCACTCCAATTCAAAAGTTATAAAACCTGCTCCGGTCATTACTTTGCGTAATAATAGTCTGTTTTCGAGTTCGCGTTTGGTTATTTTCCCCTCTTGGAGCAGAGTCTCTTCAATATCTACTCTCGCCTCATCTCCAAAAAAATCATAAGTAGAGCCCATCTGAAGAGGTTCCCCGGCTGAGTCCATTAATGTAACATCGACAGCAGCACCAAAATTATGCATTCCCCCTCCATTAGTGGGGTCTGCTACGAAATCTTTCATATCTGTCTCTTTTACCATCTCCCACATTTCCTGCTGAATGGAGAGCGGTCTCCCTGCATCATAAACTAAAATATTCAGGTCAGGGCGTTCGCTCTTTAATAGCTCTTGCGCCTTCATTAACATAACTGCCAAATCAGGCTGCACAAACGCCTTATTAAAATCCTTATAGAGCACCCTCCCCATAAAATTATAAGGGGTGGCATAGACCAGCTTAACTGCGATTTTCCCCTCCGACACCTCCGCAATATCCACAAGCCCCATCCCCCTAACACGCGACTCAATAGGGGAGTCGCCATTTCCCTGTTTACATGAAAAAACCGCCAATAATAAAAAGGCAAAAAATATAATTCTGAACTGTTTCATAATGCTAAATTTTATCTGATAAAGTTAGTACAAATATACAATTAATTCCACTTCTTTCTTTTACCACATTTAGTAATCAATCAAAATGTGCTTTTTGTTGTACTTAGACAACAAAAATTCAAAATATTGTTGTTTACAAACAACATTTAGTGATAATATTTGTTTTTTATAAAAAACAATAATATCTTTGTGTTTTCAAAAACACTCTATTATGGAAAGTTTATATACGTTTTATTATCAGCAACTTAATAGCGTAAATACTAAGTTTAAACGCTATTTGTTAAACAAAATAGATTGGGACAATCGATTGATTTGTATTATGGGGGCACGCGGCAGTGGAAAAACAACTCTGATGTTACAACATATAAAAGAAACTTATGGTACATCTTATACAAAAGCACTTTATATAACCCTAGATCATATTTGGTTTCAGGGGAATACTCTCTATTCGTTGGGTGAGCAATTTGTGCTGAATGGTGGGGAAGTGCTTTTTTTGGACGAAGTACATAAATATAGGAATTGGTCACGTGAAATAAAAAATCTCTACGATGGTTTTCCTACTTTGAAAATAGTATTTACTGGCTCTTCTATTTTGGAAATTAATAAAGGAGAAGCTGATCTAAGTAGGCGTGCAGTGCAGTATGCGCTACCGGGCCTTTCTTTTCGGGAATTCTTAGCTTTTGAGAATTTAATCACATCTGAGCCATATTCACTGGATGATATACTAACGCACCACATAGAACTTTCGCAGCAAATTACTAATCAATTACGCGTTTTGCCTCATTTTTATAAATATCTAAAAAATGGCTATTATCCTTATTATAAGGAGAATAAAAATGCTTATCTTGGAAAACTTGCCCAAACCATTAATGTGGTATTAGAGACTGATTTACCAGCAATTGAAAAAATAGATTATTATTCGATTGATAAAATTAAACGCTTGCTTTACACCATTGCCACACTAAGCCCATTTACCCCTAATATAACCCAGTTGAGTGGACAGATAGGCGTTAGTAGAAATAGCCTGCTCAGCTATTTAGAATTTTTAGATAGAGCAGAAATAATCCAAAATCTTCAACAGGAGGGTTCAATGAAAGGACGACTGACTAAACCTGATAAAATTTATTTAGGAAATACCAATATCGCTTATGCCCTTACCCTCAATAAAGAGCCTGATATAGGGACTATACGCGAAGTGTTTTTTTGCAATCAATTAGCCACTACAGAAATGGTAAACTCCTCCCCAAAAACAGATTTTCTGATTAATGGGAAATATACATTTGAAATAGGTGGAAAAAACAAAGGGCATAGACAAATAATGGGAATCGAAAACGCCTTTTTAGCATTAGATAATATCGAAGCAGGCTACAGTAATAAAATCCCCTTGTGGCTATTTGGATTTTTATACTAATACATATCTTGCTTAATGATAAACCCTTATATAACTTGTAAATAAAATTCCCTGTTTTTTCGTAATTGGGGAAACGAAGTTACTGATTACAGTATGCTTAGAGGTAAATGATAATATTTGTGTCAAGTAGCGCTTTTATATTATTTTTATTCCTATATTTTTCAAATAATTATAAGTTCCTTCGTAAAACTCTTTTTTGCGAGTATGGTCTTCATCTGTACCTTCGGGAATAACAATTATCATTCCCTGTCTTGCGCGAGTTAGTAAAACACGGTAGGCATTCAAAAGGTATTTTTTGCGTTCAGCGCTATTAATATTTTGCCACTTGTTGCCTCTGAAAGAAAAAGTTCGCCAACCATTTGGCGAATAACGTAAATCTCCATCCCAAACAACACAACTCCAATCTAATTCTAACCCTTGCACATGAAATTCGGTCGCAACGTCTTCCAAGTAAAATGAGGAACGAACATCATCTTTGCCATCTAAAAACCAATTAACATGATTCATAGGTGATTTTACATCAATGGCAAACGGTTTTAACCGTAATGCCTGTGAAGAAACGACAATACCATAGCGCTCACTACCTCTAGCTTTTTCTTTCAACCATTTTTTCGCTGTGACAATATCACGAGTTAATACAATTGGATATTTTTCAGAAATATGAATAAAATCTTCCTTTGCTTTATCAATTTCAATATCCAAAATATTTTTAACAAATGAGGATAATTTTCGGCTCTGAATGAACGCATTGAAACCGCAAGGTGTAAATTGCTGTCATAGTGCACTCTGCTTTGGGTATTTAGTTTCTCTATCGCGTCCATTGCTGCATATTCAGAATCTGTTAAATTTGGTGAAATATAAACTTGCCAGTCTGGGAAAGTTTTGTCCATAGCGTCAAGCCATTCCGAAATTCCCGCTTCTCCAGTGTTTATTTCCTGTCCACCACCAACTAAACAAATTATAACAGCCCAATCATTATGCCTGTCCAAACAAGAGATAAGAAACTCAGGCTCTGAATAGTCAAAGTCAGCAATTCCTTTTTTCTGTTTCATAAACTTAACCGTCTGCTCTTTATTCCATGCTCTTTGTGCCTCGTCGAAAATCGCTACATGGTCGTATGGTGCTTCTGGATTTCGTAAATATTCATCACGGTAATGGTGAATGATTTGAATAAATGCCTTAACTGCCTGTTGTGCAGTTTTTTTTGTTATTCTGTTCCCCTTTTCTCGTTCTTTTTGAACTTTATCTCGTGCCAATGCTTCCTGTAAAACATCAACTAACGGTTTATTCCCAGACAAATACACACTTGTATTTCCATGCTCACTATCAAGGTGTGACGTTGCGATATTAAGTCCGACAAGTGTTTTCCCTGAACCTGGAACTCCTGTAACAAAGCAGATCATCTTTTTGCTTTCACTCTTCGCAGATTCAATAATTTCCGCAATTTTTTTTGTTGTAACAGTGAGGTTTTTAGCATCAGCATCACTGCGAGTTATATTTTCTACACTGTGAGTTGTATAAAGCGAAACTGCTGCCTCAATGATTGTTGGCGTTGGCATATAACCGCCACTTATATAATCTGTAACATTAATTTGAGGCTCATCTGAAAAGAAAAGTAAAGCGTTATCTATTACTTCCTTCAAATCATCTCTCCCAATTTTAACAGGTATAGCTAAATTATCATTGTATGATTTTGAGGTTTCTATCGTAATAAATGATTTTCTTGCTTCAGTAGCAATTAAAATAGGTACAAGAACAATATTATGACTTGTTTTATGGAAGTTTTTCAAATCCAAAGCATAATCCCAAACCTGCTCTATATTATGATTTAAAAAATGACTTTCACCAACTTTGAACTCAATCACAAATACCACATTTTGAATAATAATAAGAGTATCAACCCGTTTTCCCATTCGTGGAATGGAAAATTCAAAGAAAATTTCACCTTCAAAATCCTGCAAAGCTTTTTTCAATATCGGTATTTGCTGCTCCCATGATAGATTTTGTAAAAAAGTAACATCAAACTCATTGGAACGTGTAATAGCACCGACAATTTCATCGGTATTTTTTGTAAGAAGTCGCTTATTCTATTTCGGTAGTAATAATTCATTTTTTCACAGCTTTTCCCACTTTCTGTTATTAAAATAATGAATTTCAACAACTCCAGAATTTAGCTGTTCTGCATCTAATGGTTCAAACGAATTGTTTTCAACGCTCAAACCTTCGTAATAGAGTTCGCCGTCTGCGTCATAAAGACGAAACTGATACTTATACATTTCTGTTTTGTGTTTCAGGTCTTCTTTTATCCGTTCTTTTTCTTCAGATATAGTTGTGCGAGTTAAAATATATTCTTTCATATCTTCTTTATTTTAGACTATTATGCTGTAATTTTGCTTCCCTCGAGAAAAAAATCATCGGGAAATGATTGTAAATGGGCAGCCTCGCGAATAGTTATTGAACGTACATTATCCATAATCGGATTAAGTGTAGGAGAAATATAATAATGCCCATCCATCGCAATATGAGCTAAAGGTATATAGCCTGCTCGAACGAATCCTTCTGACAATCCACCAGCACCAGCAAAGAGATCTATAAAATTTACTGCCATATTATGTCTATAATTTGTATATTGCGAAGTTATAAATTTATTCTGTCTTTTTCATTAATTTGAACTTTATTAGGTTAAAATTACCTATAATTTATTCGCGTTTTGAAATTTGAAGCTTAATAAGTGACATGCTATTTATGATATTAATAGCAATACTCTTTTTATAATCTGCTTATAGAGTTAAGGAACTTGGTGAGCGAGGAGTCGAACCTTCCGTACTCTATAAGCAGATTAT
>CAYSND010000091.1:0-6991 GCA_964432305.1 uncultured Muribaculaceae bacterium
TTATAATCCTGATTATCAGTTAGAATAATTTTGGAGAAGAATCATCTAACTGCTGGAGTACTGCAGATACTATAGACTCCCTGAAAAAAGCCGATTTAGACTTTATGTTAAATTTATCACAATATTGGTCAATAACAGCAAGCTCCTTCTTATTAAAGAGAATAGTTCTCCGCTCTGTTCTAAGCAGAGTTTTTTTCGATTGTCTAATGAAATCGGGTGTAAGTGTCTCTTTATTTTTACTCACTGTCAAAAATATTTCTCCAAAAATAACACTATTTTTTTAAAAATCAAACTTTTCGCCACTTTTATCGAGCCATTCAAACTGCAATATCGCATAATCTGTAGAAGTTTTTACAGAAATTCTGCATTTATACTTCTTCTCCCAACTCCTATATATTGACTTAAACCCCTTGGTGAGGTAAGCCTCAATAATAGGATTCACCTTTAAAATGAACGATTTTATATTTTTTTCCTTTACATAGTAGCCCAAAGGCTGCTCTATCATCTCACTTATTAATATAGATGAGGCTATTTTTCCGGAACCGCCACAAGTCGGGCAGGTCTCCTGGGTATTAATTTCGGTAGCAGGTCTTACCCTCTGCCGGGTAATCTGCATCAAACCGAACTTAGTCAGCGGGAGTATATTATGTTTAGTCCTATCGGTTTGCATTAGTTCTAACATATATTTATATAGTCTCGCTCTGTGGTCGTTGGTATCCATATCGATAAAATCGACTATGATGATACCTCCCATATCTCGGAGTTTAATCTGTCGGGCAATCTCTTCTGCCGCATGACAGTTTACATCGAAAGCATTTTGTTCCTGGTCTTTTCCCCCTTTTCCACGAGTTCCACTATTGACATCCACAACATGAAGAGCTTCAGTGTGTTCTATCACAAGATATGCCCCTTGTCTGATGGGGACAACCTTTCCGAAAGCACTCTTAATCTGTTTGGTTACATCAAAGTGGTCTAAAATAGGTTCACGACCTTTATACTGTTTAACTATCTTCTCCTGCTCAGGTGAAATAAGAGAGATATAATCTCTAATCTCTTCGAAAATGGCATCATCATTTACATAAATATTTGTAAATGAGTCATTAAGCAGGTCTCTAAGGACTGTAGTGGTTTTACTGTTTTCAGTAAATAGGAGTTTGGGTGGCTTTTGGGTGGCAAGTTTCTGCCAAGAATCTTCCCACTTTTTAATCAACAATTTAAGTTCTGCATCGAGAACTGCTGCTTTTTTTCCCTCTGCCGCCGTTCTAAGGATAACTCCGTAGTTAGGGGGCAATATGCTATACATAAGTCGCTCGAGGCGGTTTTTCTCCTCCTTGGAGGAAATTTTCTGGGAAATACTTACCTTCTCTCCAAAAGGAAGAAGGACAATGTTGCGTCCCGCAATGGAGATTTCAGCAGTCAATCTTGAACCCTTGGTGGAGATAGGCTCCTTCACTATTTGAACAATGATGGGATTCCCCGGGGTTAGTACATTCTCTATTTTACCCTCTTTTTCAAGTATTTTACTAATATCAATGCTCTTAAAGAAGGTGGCATAATCACGATTTGGATTTATTTGACGAACAAAATTGTCGAAAGCCTTAAAATTCAGACCTAAGTCGAGATAGTGAACAAATGCATCTTTTTTGTCTCCGATGTCGATAAAGGCTGCATTCAGGGTGGGGAGAAGTTTTTTAACTCTTCCCAAATATACATCACCCACCGAGAAGGCTCTGCCTGTATTCTGCTCCTTGTTTAGTTCAACAAGTCTGTGATTTTCAAGAAGTGCGATTGTCACTTCATCTGAACTCACATCTATAATCAGATCTCTATCCATCGAATCTTATATTCATTTATAAACAAATAATCTAAAGCAGTTTACAAAGAATCTGCTTTAGATTATAAACTACGTCAAAGACAAAAATGGACAATTATTTCTTCTTTTTATGTCTATTCTTACGCAACCTTTTTTTACGTTTGTGCGTTGACATTTTATGTCTTTTTCTTTTTTTTCCGCTTGGCATGGTTTAATATTTATTATTTAACACTAGCTTTAACCTTGGTCATAAATGATTTAGAAGGCTTGAAAGCAGGAATATTATGAGCAGGAATAACAATAGTGGTATTCTTAGAAATATTTCTTGCAGTCTTCTTTGCGCGATGTTTTACTATAAAACTACCGAATCCACGAAGATAAACGTTCTTATCCTTTGCAAGTGAATCTTTTACGCTCTCCATAAATGCTTCAACAACACTCTGAACTGCGTTTTTTTCCAAACCTGTTGCTTTTGCAACTTCATTTACAATGTCTGCTTTTGTCATGATATAAAAATTTAATTGGTTAATATATACCTTTTTGGGACTGCAAAAGTATCTCTATTTTTTTAATTTACAAAAACTAATGCATTTTTTTTTGTATTTTAGTTTGGCATAATGATTGACCATATTAAAAAGAAGTTTAATTTTATACTTTGCTAATTTTATTAATGACAATTTGACAGATGAAAAAAGAAACTATACTGTTTGATACCGGATTTGGAGATGTTAATATAATACCTGTTGTGAATGTGGATTCCGGGCAGAGGTTGAGCGACTCCGAGCTACCTGACATATTGCCTATATTATCTTTAAGAAATGCCGTCCTTTTTCCCTCTACCGTGGTTCCTATCTCGGTGGGGAGGGATAAATCTATAAAGCTAATTAGAGATGCTTATAAAACGAGTAAGATACTTGGGGCTGTAACACAGTTAGATGCAACTAATGAGAACCCATCAATTATAGACCTTTTCGATGTAGGGGCTCTTGCGCGGATTATTAAGATAATAGAGATGCCGGATGGGAGTATTACTGCTATTCTTCAGGGGCTAAAAAGGTTTAAAGTCGTGGAACAAGCTACAGATGAGCCTTATCTATTTGCAAGAGTTAAATACCTTGAAGATATCTTAACTAAAAGGGATGAGGCAGATATGGAGGCACTTACAGGCTCCATTAAAGATGTGGCACTCCATATTATAAAGCTCTCCCCTCACCTACCACAAGAAGCCTCATTCGCTATAAAGAACCTTGAAGGACATGAATTTTTAACTAATTATATCGCTTCGAGTATTGAAATAGACGATGTTTTGGAGAAAGTAGCCCTCTTAAAAGAGAATAGGGTGAAAGTCAGGGCAATGAAATTACTCGAACTGCTTAATCGCCAGGTGGAGATTTTGAAGTTAAAAGAGAATATCCAGCAGAAAGTGAGAATGGAGATGGATCAGCAGCAGAGAGAGTACTACCTCAATAATCAGTTAAGGACGATTCAGGAAGAGCTCGGAATGGATACAGAGACCGATTTCGAGGAGTTTAGGGAGAGGGCAAGGAAAAAGAAATGGTCTGCAAAGGTGGCAGAGTCTTTTGAAGCTGAACTGAGAAAATTACAGAGAACTAACCCCAACTCTCCTGATTATAATATTCAGTACCAATATGTTCAATTTATTTTAGACCTTCCTTGGGATTATGTGACTCTCGATAATCTCGACCTTAACCATGCACAGAAAGTGCTTGACAAAGATCATTTCGGGCTTGAAACAGTTAAGGAGAGGATTATTGAATATCTTGCGGTGCTAAAACTTAAAGGAGATATGAAGTCCCCTATTATCTGCTTGTATGGTCCTCCGGGGGTGGGGAAAACCTCACTTGGAAAATCCATTGCAAGGGCATTGGGACGAAAATATGAAAGAATCTCCCTCGGAGGTCTGCACGACGAGGCGGAGATTCGTGGGCACCGAAGAACTTATATTGGGGCGATGCCTGGAAGGATAATGCATAATATTAAAAAATCAGGGAGTTCAAATCCTGTTATTGTTCTAGATGAAATAGATAAAATCAGTAGCGATTTTAAAGGGGATCCCGCTTATGCTCTCCTCGAAGTATTGGATCCGGAACAGAATAATACTTTCCATGATAACTACCTCGATATAGATTATGACCTCTCAAAGGTGCTTTTTATTACTACTGCTAACAATATCAGTACGATACACCCTGCACTGAAAGATAGAATGGAGATGATCCCGGTTACAGGGTATCTTGCAGAGGAGAAGGTGAGTATTGCTCAAGGGTATTTAATTCCCAAACAGTTAGAGGCTCATGGTCTTAAAAAGAAGCAGTTGAAATTTACCAAACCTGCTATTGATAAGATTATAGATGAATATACTAAGGAGTCAGGGGTTCGCGGACTTGATAAACAGATAGCTAAAGTGGCGAGAGTGACTGCAAAGAAGATAGCTACTTCTGAATTAACTGACGCAGTTATGACTCCCGAATTAGTAAGGGAGTATCTCGGTCTCCCTACTAATCAGCACGATATGCAGAAAGGGAATGAGGCACCGGGTGTGGTAACAGGGTTAGCATGGACTGAAAATGGAGGTGAGATTCTCTTTGTGGAGTGCAGTCTAAGCAACGGGAAAGGGGTTTTGACCTCTACCGGGAATCTTGGAGATGTAATGAAAGAGTCGGCTACCATAGCTTACCAATACTTAAAAGCTCATTCATCTCTTCTAAATCTATCCACCACCGATATAACTGAGAAGGATATTCATATACATGTCCCTGAGGGGGCTATCCCTAAAGATGGTCCATCCGCAGGTATTACAATGGTAAGCGCAATGGCTTCTGCCTTTAGTGGGAAGATGGTAAAACAGGGGGTTGCAATGACCGGGGAGATGACACTCCGCGGGAAGGTTCTCCCTGTGGGTGGTATTAAGGAGAAGATTCTTGCTGCTAAGAGGGCAGGGATAAAGAGCATCATTCTCTCAACCGAAAATGAGAAAGACATAAAGGAGATAAAAGATATATATATTAAAGGACTCGATTTCGTTTATGTAAATAATATATCCGAAGTGCTTAACTATATTTTCGAATAAATATAACAATGGATGTAAAAATTAATAGTTCCTGGAAGGAGGCTCTAAACGAAGAGTTTGGAGAGCCATACTTCGAGGAACTTGTTTTATATCTTCGTAAGGAGAAATCGGGAGGGAAGATCATTTACCCTCCCGGCAGTTTGATTTTCAATGCATTCGATCTCACTCCGTTCAATAAATTAAAAGTGGTAATTCTCGGACAAGACCCTTATCATGGGGCGGGACAGGCACATGGGCTCTCCTTCTCTGTGCCTAAAGGGGTTCCTCCCCCACCCTCTTTGAAAAACATCTATAAAGAGATAGAAACAGATCTCGGTGTGAAAGTTAATCGCGGAGGATCACTCGAAGATTGGGCTTCACAAGGGGTATTTTTGCTCAACGCTGTCCTTACAGTAAGGGGGTCAGAACCTACTTCACATAGTAATATAGGGTGGCAGAGATTCACGGATGCAGTAATTAAAAAGATTTCCGACAGTAAAAAAGGGGTAATTTTTCTCCTTTGGGGTAATTATGCCCGAAGTAAAAGGGAACTTATCGATACCTCTAAACATTATATATTAGAGGCAGCTCACCCATCACCACTTGCAAGAGGGGCATTTTTCGGATGCCGCCACTTTTCTAAGACCAATGAACTGCTTCTCTCCCAGGGACTCTCGCCTATAAATTGGCAGGGATAATAAGGAACAAAAAGAGTTATTGTATTTCTTTTTTAAAAATACTACTTTTGTGGAATAATAATTTCATATTTAGATGAAACAAGCTATTTTTCCAGGGTCATTTGACCCATTTACTCTTGGGCATCTCGATGTCCTTAGTTCAGCAATTAAACTTTTTGATAAAATAATTGTAGGTGTCGGCTACAACCATCGTAAACAAGGTTTTTTTACTCCACAACAGCGTATAGAGATAATTAACAAAGCTATAGAGCCGCTACGGGCAGCAGGTGCCGATATAGAGGTCTGCTCTTATGAGGGACTTACTATTGATTTCTGTCAAAGAGTGGGGGCAAGTTATATAATACGAGGGCTAAGAACCACTACCGATTTTGAATTAGAGAATGCTGTTTCTCAAGCTAATAGGAAAATATCTTCCGATATCCTTACTATTTTTATTCCTGCTTCGGGAGAGTCCTCCTTTATATCATCTACTGTTGTTCGCGATCTCCTTATAAACGGAGGAGACGCATCGGCATTTGTTCCTAATAATATTGATCTAACCAAATATCTTCCAAAAAATGAAACTAATTAAATACTCTCTATTATCGCTACTTCTTTTTTTTGGCTCATTGATTATCTGTAGTGGGCAAGAAACAGCAAAAGATACTTTAAAATCTCTTACCAAAGAGGACGTTCACTTTATACTCAAGACAATGGATGGAGAGACTGTTGCAAAGATAATCCAGAGTGTAGATAATGTGGTGGCTGCCGGAAAAGACCCCGCTGAGAAGGCTTCGGTAGCATATTATGTCTATGATTTTTATCGCAATTCTAAAATAATGGGGTATGAAGAGGTTGCTATCTATATAGCTGATAACTACTTTCTTAATAAACGTTATACTCTTCCTAATGATATGGATATTATAGAAGTCTCACTCTTTGCAGATTATAATCGTAGCTCTATGATAGGGATGAAGGCTCCCTCCCTCGTACTCCCCAATCTTCTTGGGAATGAGACATCACTTCTTAAAACTGAGGGAAAGTTTAAGATTCTCGTTTTTTATGAAGATCAATGCAGAGTGTGTAAATCGGAATTTCCTAAAATGATGGAGTATCTTCAAGGTACAAATGCCCCTTTGGTTCTTTACCGTGTTTATACCCAACCTTACCGTGAACGTTGGGAAGGGTATATAAAAGACCTTGATACTAAATACCCTCTCCCCTCTTCAGTAAGCAAGTTTGATGTTTGGGACCCGGACTTCGTTTCAGATTTCTCTAAGAAATATGGAGTTCTAAGCACCCCTAAAATCTTCCTTCTCGATAGTAATAATGTGATTATAGGGCGTGGGCTTAATACTAAAGCTCTATCGCAGTTGATAGAGATTCATAGTGAGAAACGTGATGAGATGCATAACTTCTTCGATCAGGTTTTCA
>CAYSND010000092.1:0-6983 GCA_964432305.1 uncultured Muribaculaceae bacterium
AGGTTATGTTCTGTCGAATATTTAGCCCCTTTCCAGAGCCTTGCCCCTTTTATATCCACCCCTATATAGTTCCTTTCGGGAGACCTTTCAGCCAAAGCTATGGTATATTCCCCTTTTCCGCATCCAAGTTCGAGGACAATGGGATTATTGTTTTTAAATACCTCTTCTCTCCATCTCCCCTTGAGTGCATAATCTCTATTTAACACCTCTTTTACAGTAGGTTGGAACAGGCAGGAGAACCCCTTGTTCTCCATAAACTTTTTATGTTTATCTTTTCCGCTCATCACCTTTCTCTCTGTAAATTCCTATCCCGTATATCTTGGAGTATGGTAAAAAGAAATGTATTTTCCATATTCCCGACTCTTCGGGGATTACATTCTTTCTCCAACACCATTGAATATCTGTATATTTACCTGATTTAATAACCTTTATATCACAAGAGTCGTGATGTTCCTTTAAGTACTTATTAATAACATCTTCATTACATGGGAAAGTTACATCTTCTCTATAGCGTTTTCCTGAAGGAGATATTAGATTAAAGGTAATTGGCAGTTTGCCCTCTAAACTGTTTTGAGGGAATCTCGCTCCGACATAAAGATTATATGGTGCCTCATCTTTAGATAATAACAACTCGAAAGAGATGGTATCCCTTATATCGAAACTTTTTGGATTAATTTTATGATAAGCACAATTCGCATCAGGCTCCGAACAAGATACCAGGAGAAAGAGTAATGAGACGATGAACGGCAGAGCAACTCTCCTATTTTTTAACTTCTCTATTTGCATTTCTGTTATCGGGCTTTCTTTTTTTCTTCTTCTTAGTTCTATCAAATCGTGCTATACTATCGTCCCCAACAGCAGTAACAAAATCATTCTTTTTCTCCTCCTTAGGATCCCTTAAGAGTGTATCAGGTTTTATCCCTTTACTGTTTGCCCGTAGAATCTCCCTAACTTGCTCGGCAGGCAAGGGGAGCATATTAGCTAAAGAGTTAGGATCATAAGAGAAATACATTATTCCTCGAAGTATATCTGATTTTAAAAAGAATGCTTGTCCGTCTTTGAGTTCAAGAGGGGCGTTTATATAGGGAAGTCTGCTCTGAGCATCCATATAGATAGGTGCCTCATAGTTTATACAGCATTTGAGTTTACTACATTGCCCTGCGAGTTTCTGAGGGTTTAAGGAGAGATCTTGACAACGGGCAGACTGTGTGGTTATCGACTTAAATGAAGAGATATAATTACTACAGCAGAGAGCCCTTCCGCATACTCCAAGTCCCCCGATAAGCCCTGCCTCCTGTCTTGCCCCTATCTGTTTCATCTCAATTCTAATATGAAACTCTTCGGCAAATCTTTTTATAAGTTGTCTAAAATCGACACGCTCATCAGCGATATAGTAAAAGATAGCTTTGGTCCCATCTCCTTGGAACTCAACATCTCCGATTTTCATTTCGAGTTTAAGTTCGGCAGCTATCTGTCTTGAGCGAATCATTGTCTTATGCTCTCTTGCAATGGCCTCCTGCCACCTTTCGGTATCGAGAGCTTTGGCTCGACGATATATTTTCTTAAACTCGTAGGTTTTATAATCTGCTCTGTTTCGGAGCATTTGACGAATAACAATAGGACCTTCGAGAGTAATAATTCCCACATCGTGTCCTGAACTACTCTCCACCACGACTATATCCCCTGTTTTAAGGAGCTGCCCTGAAGTATTTACATAAAAGTTCTTACGAGTATTTTTAAAACGTACCTCGAAAATATTTTTGTATTCTTCTTGATTTATTCCGTCCAACCAGTTATAAACCTCAAGTTTACAACAGCTTGGGTCGTATTGGCAGACTAATTCCCCCTGAGGTGTTCTCTCTGTGATACACCCTCTAAGGCAGTCATATATTTTGTTTTCTTCTTCCATTATTATCTTTTTGCAGAGTGCAAATATACAAAAAAGAGATTGCTTAAATTAGAAAATACCATTTTTGCATTGGTATTACTTTCAATAGAGAGCCTTGCGTTTTCTAATGCTGAATAGGCTTTTGGGAAAAATGTCTCCGGCAGTTTTTGAGAGAAGAGGACAATCCCCTCCCTTTCGGCAGATGTAATATGGGCTATTTCATAAAGACCTTTCTGCACTAATAGGATTTTTCGTAGGAAAGATTCTGCATAAACACAAAACTCTTTCTGCTTCTCCCTCCCCAAGGAGAAGATTTTTTCATTTCCATTTATGAGTGAAAGGAGGTCTGAAGAGAGAGCAAACGAGAGCATTGAGGTAATTATGGTGTAGTAGGATGAACCGACACCGCTTTCCGAGATAAGATTTATCGCTTTCCCGTAACTCCCGATGCTGTTTTTAGCGTAGGAGAGAGCATCTTGTGCGGAGACTCCAAACCGTTTTTCGAGTTCTGTAGCTAACTCAGCATACCCCATAGGGTGAAGTCTGATAGCAAGGCAACGTGAGCGGATAGTCGCTATAACCCTCTCCGGCGACTGACTGATAAAGAAGAAGAAAGTCCCGGGGAAAGGCTCTTCAATAATTTTAAGGAGTCTGTTGGCAGCCTCAGTTGTCATCCTTTCAGGGAGATATATTATCATATATTTATTCCCCCCCTCATAAGATCTAAGGCTCATTTTGGAGAGAATCTCCTTTGCTTCCGCAACATTTATAACACCCACTTTCTCTTCGATACCTATCTCGCTATTTAGAATATCCTCTGTAAAGTAAGGGTTTGATGTCAAAAGCTCTCTCCAGATAGGGAGAAAGTCATCACTTTTAGGGTTTTTATCGCTTCCCGATTTGGAAGTGGTATTTACAGGAAAGACAAAATGCAGGTCGGGGTGGATTAGTTTTTTTATTCTTACACAGGTAGGACAAACCCCGCATGAATCCCCGTCGGTGTGACTTTTACAAGCCATATATTGGATTAATGAGAGTGCAACAGGGATAGCGCCATAACCCCCCTCTTCTATCAACATAAGTGCATGACTAACTTTCCCTTCATCAGCCATCCTCTTTAATCGTGTTAAAAGAGTCTCGTTTCCTATTACCTCATTAAATCTCATTCTACAAAAATAACAAAATATTTTATCCCTTCAGCACCATCTCACATTTAGTGCAATCAAAAATCAATTTCAATCTTCTTCCCTGATTTTCAAGAAAAAGAGGTTCTGAAACCCTTCGGGAGTTTTTCTCTTTCGGGCACCACCCTAACTCATATTTAATACAATACTTCGTTCTCATTAACTCCTGCTCGGGGGAGGGTTCCACTTCGTAGGCAGGAGCAGCACTGATTCCAAGTTCGCCATAGACCTCTTCTGAAAGGGAGTTAGAACAATTAAGGTTCGTGGTCTGCACCGGAGGGGTTGCGGAGCGGGGGAGGCCTTCGCCATGGAGCGAGGTGCGATTGGTCGCCTCGGCAGCCAGAAGTCGCTCTGCGAGCTCTCTTCTAATGGAGTTTAGTCGGGACAATGGGTAAAAGTAGAGGGGCTCTGCCTCGATTTTATCGAGGGAAAAGAGGTAAGGCTCGGAGCTTTTACTAAACTGACGAGTTATATTGTTTAAGGCAAGTTCACGATTGGAGGCAATGTCCCCCTCCTCTTTAAATTCCACTGAGGCTCTGGCTCCCGACTCCGAGAGTGCTCTTACCACTGTCTTTCCATTTTTGGAGAAGAGTGAAATCTTCGCAGCAATGACCCTTTGGGGCATATTGTTTTCAAGTTCCTTTTCAAAAGCATGGTGGTAGTTTCTGAAAATCTCTGTTCCCTGCCGTAGCAGAGGTACCTCCTTGGTGGTTATTATCTCCCCTTTTACCGAGTCTACCCTCATTCCCACAATCTCCCCTTTGTCGGATAAGAAACTTAAACCATCGCCGTTGGAAAGCCGAGTTCCATTTAGGGTGAAACTGCACCCTTCGATGTTATTGGAGAGTATTTTGGAGACTCTCCCCACACTCTCCCCAATGGATTTAGGGGTCTCCATAGAGTTCCATTCCCCCCGTTTTCCGGAGATGAAATAGTCAGTGTAACCACGATTGAATGTGACGCGTGGATTTGGGGTAAAC
This sequence comes from uncultured Muribaculaceae bacterium, assembly GCA_964432305.1. GTDB lineage: Bacteria > Bacteroidota > Bacteroidia > Bacteroidales > UBA932 > CAYSND01. Next base: position 4,053 of record CAYSND010000092.1, read on the forward strand.
CCTCCTCGTATGGAGCCTAACGAGGAGTGACGATAAGGGGTGTTTTTTATAGTGATGTCAATAATCTCCCTATAGTAGCGAGTAATGTTTTTAACGTAGGAGGCATTCTTTAATCGCCCCTCTATCTTGAATGAGGTAACACCTGCTTCAATAAGTTCCCCTATATGGGAAGCTAACGAGAGGTCTTTAAGCGAAAGGAGCGCCTTGTTTTTTACCAGGATTTTCCCATTGGAGTCGAGAAGGTCATAGCGTGAGCGGCAAGCCTGAACACAGCTCCCACGATTTGCACTCCTGCCCGTAAGGTATTGACTTAGGTAGCATTGTCCACTATAACTAACGCAGAGTGCCCCATGTACGAAACTCTCTAATTCGCAGGAGACAGCTTCGTGAATTCTCTTTATCTGCTCCAGCGAGAGTTCTCTTGCAAGGATTAATCTTTTGAAACCGAGAGATTCCAAGAAACGAGCCTGTTCCGGAGTACGGATATTGGTCTGTGTGGAGGCAATCAATGGAATCGGAGGGAGCTCCATTTTAAGAATCCCCAAATCTTGAATAATGATAGCATCGCACCCTATTGTGTAGGCAGTTTTAATATATTGCTCTACCTCTTTTAACTCAGAGTCGTAAAGAATGGTGTTAAGGGCCAAATAGACCTTTGCCCCGAACTTATGGGCGTGGAGAACAAGTTTTTCAATATCGGAAAAAGAGTTGCCGGCTGCTTCCCTTGCACCGAAAGCAGGACCGGCTATATACACAGCATCGGCACCGCAGTTTATTGCCGAGATGCCGATGTCTATGTTTTTTGCCGGAGCGAGAAGCTCAAGCTCTAATTGCATTTAAGATCTACAGTTACTTTATGTGTGGCGTAATCCTTAAATTTAGGGTCGGTCATCACCTGTTTGTAATATTCACAAGCTTTCTCTTTATTCCCTTTTGCCTCATAAGAGGTAGCCATCTGAAGTGTCATAGCATTTTTATCACTTGCATCGGGTGAAAGTGATAGATAAGCCTCTAACCCATCAATAGCTTCGTCATATTTTTTAAGTCCAAGTGCTGAAATAGCATAAATTTTACGGGCAGTTGCATTATCTAAAAGCTCATAAGATTTCTTTGCATAAGTCATACACTCAACGTTTTTCTTCTCTTTCATAAGGGTATTAGCCTTCTTCATATAGAACTGAGAGAGCTGTTTGTCAGCCTGATCTTTCTGTCCAAACTCAGCGGCTTTCTGAAAAGAAGAAACAGTGGTAGCCTCATCTTCAAGACGGCTGGCAGCCATCCCCATACGAAGATATGCCATACCATTATCTTTTTCTATTTCTACTACTTTCTTATATTCTGAGATGGCTCCGCTGAAATCGCCGTCATTGAGTTTAAGGTTCCCTTCGTTCATATAGAGCTGAGGAATAAGTGAGGAGGCCTCCCCCATGGTGTCGAAATCACCATACTCGTCCCCTTTATCAACAGCTTTCTTTAGGAAAACAACAGCATTAGGGATATCTTTAGCTACTCCGTAATCTTTCCCAATAGCTAAATAGAGGGTAGGGATTACTTTTTTACAATTATTTGCTATCTCTTCGGCATCTGCACCAATAGTGATAGCTTGGTTTAGGGCTTCTTCAAAATTTTTGAGAGCATCTGCTTTTTTCCCTTCATTCAAGGCAACCGCACCGGCGTTATAAAGATTTGTAGCGCTTTCCATGTCTTGAGCGATAGCAGTAGAGATGGCAAATACTGATAGTAAGAGTGTTAGAATAATTTTTTTCATCAAGAATTAATTAATTAAATGATTATGGTCTTCATTGACAATCGCAAAAATAAAAAAAATATGGTTTTAACACAACATTTTTAATACAATTTGTTATTTTTGCCTTATATATAAATAAGAAGAGAAATGAAGAAATTATTTGCAGTCCCACTGTTTGTTATCCTTTTAACACTCAATCTGGCTGCCCAAAGTGTGGAAAAACTCCCATCTGACCCCCGAATTAAGAGTGGAAAGATGGCTAATGGTCTTACATATTATATTGTTCAAAACAGCGTCATCCCGGGTTATGCTAATTTTTATTTAGTACAACAGTTAGGAACGTCACTCGAAGAGCCTTCCCAGAAGAGAATGACAGAGATCGTAGGTAATATGGGGCTCCGAGGGACCCGAAATTTCCCCGGAAAAACCATTGTCTCATATATGGATGAACTTGGGTTAACCCAAGAGAGGGATTATGGAATCAGCATTGGAGCGGATGAGAGCCTCTATAGAATCTCTAATGTCCCTGTAAAAAAGAGTGCAGCAGTTATTGACTCCACTCTCCTTATTCTTTTTAACTGGTCGAGCGGGATTAATCTTGACGAGCAGGATGTGGAGAAGGAGAAAGTCCTCTTTGTAAATAACTTCGTAGAGGAGATGAATGCCGATAAGAGGGAGAAACTTGCTATAAGAAAGGAGGTTTTTCAAGGAACCCCTTACGCCCCACTCGGACAGGAGGAGCTTATAACCCAGATTAATGGATATACATCAAAAGATTTGAGGAGTTATTATTATAAATGGTCGAGACCTGATTTACAGGCTATTGTTATAGTGGGAGATATTGACCCCGCCACCATAGAGTCGAAGATAAAGACCCTTTTTCAAGCCTCCCCCAAATATTTAGAGACAGCTAAAAGAAATTATGTCTCTCTTCCTGATAATAAAGGTGTTGAGGTACTAACAGTCTCCGATAAAGAGGCCACAGCATCTAAGGTTATTTTAAGTATAAAGAGTGACCCTGTTCCTCGTTCTCTAAGAAATTCCGCAGTTCCATATCTAACAGATTATATGAATTATCTCCTTGAGTTTTTAGTTAAAGACAGACTTGTCACATATCAGAAAAGGGTTAGTGCCCCTATAAAGTTTAATGAGATAGAGTATGGTAAATATTTCGGGGTTCAGGC
>CAYSND010000093.1:0-6973 GCA_964432305.1 uncultured Muribaculaceae bacterium
TCAGCAGTAATAACTAATTTCCATCTCCCTTACTCCACAATGCTTATGTCTGTGGCTGCTTTTGGTGGGTATGATAATGTTATGAAGGCGTATAAAGTCGCCCTTAAAGAGGGATACCGCTTCGGTACTTATGGCGACGCGATGCTCGTAATCTGATTTTTACTTTTTTTTGTAAATTGTTCGTACCTCTTGCTCTTCTGTTCGTTATTTTAGCGAAATGGAACAGAGTGATTTAGTCTATGCCTGTTGCTTAAACAGGATTTTCAACTATAAATGCTTAGAGGCGAGAAGGCTGATAGAACATTTTCCCTCTATAGGTGAGCTGTTTGAACTCTCAAGAAATGGTCTAACCGAGATATTTGGCGAAAAATCTCATTATCCTGATGAGATATTAAACCAAAGTCATACTCGAAAAGCTATTGAAGATGTCGAGTGGGCGGATAAACACAATATCTCGATAATATATATAAAGGATAGAGAATACCCATACCGACTTAAAGAGTGCGAAGATGCCCCCATAATACTCTATTATAAAGGGAGTGCGGATATGAATGTAGAGAGGGCTGTCTCTATTGTCGGGACACGAAAAGCCACCCCTTATGGGAGAGAGACATGTGAAAGGATTTTAGAGGAGTTCTCCCATCTCTCTCCTCCCCCGCTTATTATCAGCGGACTTGCTTTTGGTATAGATATAACTGCACATAAAAAGGCATTGGAGTTAGGATTGGAGAGTATCGGAGTAATGGCTACCGGTCTGGATGAAATCTATCCGAGACAACATCGAAATATAGCCGCACAAATGGTCTCCAAAGGGGGGATTATTTCAGACTTCCCTAAGGAGACTCCACCTTTAAAGTTAAATTTTATCCGAAGAAATAGAATTATTGCAGGTATCTCAGATGCCACCATTCTTATAGAGTCAAGGGAGGAGGGGGGAGGGATGGTCTCAGCCAAGATGGCTTATTCATTTTCACGTGAGGTCTTTGCACTACCGGGAAAAATTACCGACCCTTATTCCAAAGGGTGTAATCTTTTAATAAAAGAGAATATTGCCGAGGCTATAACTGATAGTAACTCAATATCAGTCTCTTTAGGGTGGGAAAGAGTTGAGTCTAAAAATAAAATAAATAAAAAAATGCTGATTTTTGAGAGTGATAATGAGATTAAAAGGAAAATTTTAGTAGCTTTATCCTCATATTTGTCATTTGACGTAAATGATTTGTTTGAAATTTCGGGAGCAACTCTTGCTGAACTCAATCTGAATATAGTAGAGCTTGCCCTTGAGGGGAGAATAAAAGAAGACGCCGATGGCAGATATTCAATAGCATAATTATGATAGATACGCATATTCATCTATATGACTCCTCTTTTGATCCCGACTTCGCCGATGTAGTTGGCAGAGCCAAATCTTCGGGTGTGGTAAAATGTGTAATGCCTGGGATAGACTCCTCTTACCACCAAAAGATGCTTACTCGTGCTGAAGAGTTAAAAGGATTTGCATACCCCACTATAGGTCTCCACCCTACCTCTGTTGCTGAGAACTGGAGGGAGGAGTTGAAATTTGTAAAGGAGAATATTGACCTCTACCCTTTCTGTGCTGTGGGGGAGATTGGGATTGACGGATATTGGTCCAAGGAGTTTATTGCGGAGCAAAAGAAGGTTTTCAGGGAGGAGATTCTCCTTGCAGTAGAGAGGAATCTCCCCATTATTGTCCATGCAAGAGAGGGACACAATGAGATTTTCGAAGTGCTACGCTCCCTAAAAAAAGAGGGGTTGGCTATGAAAGGGGTATTTCATGCCTTCTCTTCGAGTATTGAAATTTATCGGGAGATAAAAAAATATGGGGACTTTAAAGTAGGTATCGGAGGTGTTTTAACTTATAAAAACGCCTCTATCGCACTCACTTTGAAAGAGATACCTTTAGAGGACATTGTTCTTGAAACAGATGCCCCGTGGTTAACTCCTGCCCCACATAGAGGAAAAAGAAATGAATCTTCTTATCTTTGCATAATCTCAGATAAGATTGCGGAGATAAAGGGATGTGAAGTAGAGAGAGTTATTCAAATGACGACAAAGAATGCGAACGAACTTTTTAATTTGAAATAGAGAATTATATGGATAAAACTGCTATATTGCTTATTTATACAGGTGGTACGATAGGGATGAAAATGGACCCGACTACATCTGCCCTCTCTCCATTTGATTTTTCCCATATTATGAAGGAGGTGCCTGAACTCAAAAATTTTGGCTACTCTATTGACTCTTTTTCATTCGAGCCTGCTATTGACTCTTCAGATGTTAATATTGAGTTTTGGATTAAGTTGGCAGAGCTGATTAAGGAGAATTACGATAAGTATGATGGGTTCGTAGTGCTACATGGAACTGATACTATGTCCTATTCTGCATCTGCACTAAGTTTTATGCTTGAGAATTTAGAAAAACCGGTGGTTTTTACCGGAAGCCAGCTCCCGATTGGTATAATGCGAACTGATGGGAAGGAGAATTTAATATCATCTATCGAAATCGCAGCAGCTAAAAGAGATGATGGAAGACCTATGGTACCGGAGGTCTCCATCTATTTTGAGAGTCAGCTATATCGTGGGAATCGTACTACCAAATATAACACTGAGACTTTTAGGGCGTTCCGCTCGGCAAACTTCCCCCCCTTAGCAGAGGTAGGGATTCATATTAAATATAATAAGAACAATATTCTTTATCCTAAGAAGTGGGGTAGCAAACTTCAGACGCACTGTAATTTAGACACTAATCTTGTGATTATAAAAATGGTCCCGGGAATACAGGAGAATATACTCTCCTCGATTGTGGAGATAAAAGGACTTAGAGCTATTGTTCTTGAGACTTACGGCTCCGGAAACGCCCCCACATCGGAGTGGTTTCTAAAAACTATAGAGAGAGCCGTTAGAAAAGGGATAATAGTTTTAAATGTAACTCAATGCCATGCCGGAGGGGTAGATATGGATGCATATTCTAATGGAAAAGCACTACAAAAGATCGGAGTAATTAGCGGATATGATATTACTTCAGAAGCGGCTGTAACAAAATTATATTTTTTAATGGGCCAAAGCAATGACAATAAGGAGGTTAAGTTAGAACTCAAAAAAAACATTAAAGGAGAAATAACAAAATAGTGGTTTTAATTTAAAAATTATTCCTAAATTGCGCGATATTTTGTGAGACGTTTCTTTTTAGGAGAAAAAATTGAGATTTTGGAGAGGTGGCCGAGTGGTCGAAGGCGCGCGCCTGGAAAGTGCGTAAGCTCCTAAAGGGCTTCGCGGGTTCGAATCCCGCCTTCTCCGCTTAAGTTGAAGAAAAAAAAGAGTTTTATTTATATTGATATAGAAAATAGATACTAAAAACTATTTAATAATTTGTTTAATAATTAATCACTAAAAAATTTATGAAAAAATTTTTCATGTTTTTGTCAGTTGTATGCCTAATGGCTTTTACTGCTCAATACGCATCAGCACAAACTGACCAAGTAGTTACTGACTCTACAACTGCTACTGCTGTTGAACCTGTTGCTGCTACTACTACAGACTTACAGGCTCAAGAAGAGATTCCTATTCACCAAGCTCTAAAAACTAAATTCATTGAGGGGGGCGCCGGATTTATGGCTACCATTCTCGCATGTTTGATTTTCGGTTTGGGAATCGTTATTGAAAGAATTATTTACCTTAATTTGGCTACCACCAATACTGAGAAACTTCTTGCTAAGATAGAAGAGGCTTTATATAATGGCGGTCCTGAGGCAGCTAAGACTGTTTGCCGTGACACTCGTGGTCCCGTAGCATCTATTTTCTATCAAGGTTTCCTTCGTATGGATCAAGGTATTGAAACAGTTGAAAAAACTATTTCTTCTTATGGTTCAGTTCAGATGGGACTTCTTGAAAAAGGTCTCTCTTGGATTACCCTCTTTATCTCAATTGCACCTATGTTAGGGTTCATGGGAACAGTTATCGGGATGATTATGGCATTTGACAATATCCAGGCTGCCGGTGACATCTCTCCTTCACTAGTTGCTGAGGGGATGAAAGTGGCTTTGATCACTACTGTAGGGGGTCTTGTTGTTGCTATTATCCTTCAGATTTTCTATAACTACCTTATCTCAAAAGTTGACTCTGTGGTTCTTAGCATGGAAGATGCTTCTATCTCATTGGTTGACATGTTGGTTAAATACCAAAGCAAATAATTTAGAACAATATGTCTAAAACTTCTAAAATAACTAATATTATTCTGTTTGGAGTCAGTATCATAATTCTGTTACTGTTCTACTTTCAGAGTAGTTCAGGGATATTTAGCATCTCAAATGTTAGAAATGTCCTAGGTACCTTTAATATGGTTGACGGTATTTATTTATGGTCATACTTATTATTGGGTTCTGCTTTACTATTAGTACTTATCCTCTCTTTAGCTAAAATGACTAAAAAGTCATTCAAAAGAACAGGTATTCTATTAGTAATAGTTATTGCTATCGTGTTGACTTCTTATTTTATAGCAAGTGGGGATCCTGTTCCTGCTTCTGTAGCTAAGGAACCTACAGCCGCACAGTTAAAGATGACCGATACAGGTTTGATTATAACCTATATCTTAATGGGAGTCACAGCTTGTGCCTTTATATTTGGTGAAGTTCTGAAATTTATCAGAAATCGTAAATAATTAATAATTATGGCATCAAAAAAGACACCTGAAATTAACGGAGGATCAATGGCGGATATATCATTCCTTATGTTGATATTCTTCCTTATGGTTTCTACCATGGACCAGGAGCGCGGTATCCAAAGAAGGCTCCCACCCATGCCTGAAAAGGACCAGAAAGTGGAAGATATTACTAAGAACAGAAGGAACGTTATGCAGGTCAAGATTAACTCCCGTGACCTTGTCTTTGCAGGAGGTCAATATATTTCTGATGTTCACCAGCTTGATCAAATTGTAATAGATTTTTTAACCAACCCTGCAAAAAGCGAGACTTTGTCAACAAGTACAATGACGATGATCGAAGGTTTCGGGGAATATCCGGTTTCAGACGGAGTTATATCACTTCAAAATGACCGTAGTACACACTATGGTATCTATCTTGAAGTACAAAATGCTTTGGTAAGAGCCATCAATTCTATTCGTAACAACTTCTCTATGCAAAACTGGGGAAAAACTTATGAAAATCTTGATGAAGCTCAACAGGAGATAGTTCGAAAAGCTATTCCTCAGAGCATCTCCGAGTCAGAACCTAAGGATGTTAAGAAAAAATAAAGGAGGATCAATATGGCTAAATTTGTCAGAAAAAAAGATATGGGTACGCCCCAAATTAATACGGCTTCCTTACCGGACATCGTATTTATTATCCTTATATTCTTTATGGTATCCAGTAGTATGCGTAAAACAGACAGACTGGTTACTGTAAAACTTCCTGAAGCTACTGAAATCGCCAAGTTGGAGAGAAAAGACCTCTCGTCATATATTTATATTGGAACGCCATCTTTTCAATACCAAGCTAAATATGGTACTGATGCACGCATCCAATTAAATGACGCATTTAAGACAGTTGACGATATTAAAGACTTTATAGCTGCCGAGCGTGAAAGGCTCTCAGAAGTAGATCGTGCATTTATGACTGTTTCCCTTAATATTGACGAGGAGACTCGTATGGGGATAGTCTCAGATGTAAAGCAAGCACTAAGAAGATGCTCTGCTTTAAAGATAATGTACACTGCAAGAAAAGAGGTTGATCTTAAACGATAAAGCAGTTGATTATTTGAAGAATAGGGTGGATTCTGTAACTTTGGGTCCGCCCTTTCTTTTTTTGAAAACAATTTAATTACAATAGTTATGAAAAGATTTTATGCAGTTTTACTTATTGCCCTAATAGGTTTTAATCTGACAGGGTGCACCCCTCCTAAAGATCAGGAAGCTAAATATGTATTTTTCTTTATAGGTGATGGTATGGGGTTAACCCATGTCTCTATTACTGAGGCGTACCTCTCATATCTTAAAGGGGAGAACGGAAGTACTCCAATCTCTTTTACCAAATTCCCTGTAATGGGCTACATAACTACTTACTCTGCATCAAACCCTATTACATGCTCCTCGGCAGCAGGGACAGCTCTATCTACAGGGTTTAAGACTAATAATGGGTTTTTAGGGGTGGCTCCGGACAGCACAAATCTTGAGAGTATCACATATAAAATTCATAGAGCCGGATACCGAGTAGGGGTAATGAGTAATGTTACCCTCGACCACGCAACCCCGGGGGCATTTTATGCACACTCTATCTCCAGGAGCGACTATTATTCCATAGCGAAAGAACTCCCTCTTACAGGTTTCGAGTTTTTCAGTGGTGGTGGTTTTGCTCAACCCTTCGGAAAAAATAATGACCAACCCTCAGCATATAACTTTGTGAGAGACAATGGATATGTAATCGCTGCAGGAGTTGATGAGTTTAATTCCAAAAAAGAGGGTGCCAAGAAGATGTTACTCCTGCAAAATTCAGGAGAAGAGAGTCAGGCACTCCCCTACTCCATAGATCGTACTGATAAAGATATGAAACTATCGGACATAGTAACCTCAGCTATAAGTTTCCTTGATAACGGAAAAGGGTTCTTTATGATGGCAGAAGGGGGAAGAATAGATTGGAGTGCTCATGCTAATGATGCAAAGACCACTATATATGAAGTTATTGACCTTGCTGAAGCTGTACAAGTCGCTTATGAATTTTACCTAAAACACCCTAAGCAGACTTTAATAGTAGTAACAGCTGACCATGAAACAGGAGGTTTTGCAATGGGAAGAGGCTACGGGTATAACTATAGTTTCAAGGAACTTGATGGGCAAAAGAACTCTAAAGATATGGATGCCAATGTAACCAACTACGAGGGGGTTACTTCTAAGTCTGAAATAGACTCAATGAATGCAAAGGCAAATATAGGGTGGACTACCTCTTCTCACACCGGGGTCTCTG
>CAYSND010000094.1:0-6939 GCA_964432305.1 uncultured Muribaculaceae bacterium
ATAAACTCTTTATATCTACCGTTTATCTCCATCTCGTCAAATTTCTTTTTAATGAAATATTCGACTGCTTTAACATCATGATTCGTAGTCTTTTCCGTCTCTTTAACCTCTTGGGCATCCTCAAGTGAGAAGTCGCGGTAGAGGTCCCTTAGTGGTTCGAAAAGGTGTTTGTCGAAATCTGAAAGCTGGGGGAGAGGGAGTTCACAAAGTGCAATAAAATACTCTATCTCCACCCTTACTCGGTATCTTATAAGGGCAAATTCCGAATAGTATTCAGAAAGTTCACTTACCTGTCGGTAATACCGTCCATCAATAGGGGAGATGGCTCTAAGCGTATTGTCGTAATCGTTCATCTGTCAGTAATTTTTTTGCAGCTCCAACATCGTGTACCCTTAAAATGTCAGCGCCATGATTAATAGCCTTTATGTGTAACTCGGTCGTGGCATCTAAAGCCTCTTCCGGTGTAATGTTCAATGGTTTATAAATAAAACTCTTTCTCGAAATTCCTACCAATACTCTTCGTTTCAATGCCTTAAACTCCGAAAGTCTCTCTAACAATTCCAAGTTTTGCTTCACGTCCTTTGCAAAACCGAATCCCGGGTCGAGAATCCACTCGGAAATTCCTGCCTCCGCCGCACTCTCCCCGAAGTTCCGGAAGTACTCCAGAACCTCCTCCGTAACACCCTTGGGGTATTGGCAGAGACTCTGCATTGTCCTTGGATCCCCCTTTTTATGCATTGCAATATATTCCAATCGGAGCCTCCCCACCACTTGCAGCATCTGCGGATCGTCCTCACCTGCAGAGATATCATTGACCATAAATAGACCAATAGTGTCAAAGCACCTCTTAACTATCTCTGCACGAAAGGTATCAACTGAGACAATGATCCCCGGAAACTCCCTCCGTAGTAACTTCAATTTAGGTTCCAATCGCTTCCACTCCTCTTCTTCGGGGACAAAGTCGGCTCCCGGTCTTGTGGAGTAGGCTCCAATATCAATAATGTCTCCCCCCTCCTCGATATGCTGAATGACTTTTGATATAAAAAGCTTGTCAGATTCCACTCTCGCTCCACTATAAAAAGAATCGGGGGTAACATTAACGATTCCCATTATTTTTACTTCTTTCCTCATAAATTTATTTATTACCTTTGTCTGTTGCGAAAACTAATGCAAATATAATTTAAAAAGAGATATGCTTATCGTTTTAGAAGGTTTAGATGGTGCCGGAAAATCGACTCAGGTCAGGCTTGTGAGTGAATACCTTTCGGGTAAAAAGAGTGAGTTTAGATATTTGCATTTCCCTCGATTCGATACACCTGTGGTGGGGGAGATGATAGCTAAATTCCTCAGAGGTGATTTCGGCAAAAATGATTCTGTCCATCCGATGCTTGTAGCGCACATCTTTGCGGAGGATCGCAGGGAGGCAGGGGCACTTGCACATCAATGGCTCTCTCAGGGAGATACAGTGCTTTTTGACAGGTATGTCTATTCCAATATAGCCTTTCAATGTGCAAAACTTTCCGATAAAAGAGAGAGGGATGAACTTAGAGACTGGATTTTAAATACTGAATATGAGGTATTTAAAATTCCACGCCCCGATATAAATATTTTCTTAGATGTTCCAATAGATTTTGTAGATGAGAGGCTTAAAGAAAATAGGCAAGGAGATGATAGGGACTATTTACAGGGGAAGGAGGATATTCATGAGGCGGATCTCTCTTTTCAGAGGAGAGTTCGTGAAATTTACCTTGAGCAGTGTGAGAGGGATCCGGAGTTTATAAGAATTGACTGCTCCGATGAGAAAGGGCATATGCTTCCTCCACAGAAGATATTCGAAATGATAAAAAAAGAGATAGAAAAACTTTAATATGCCGAAATTCTTATTAAAAATAGCCCGTTTAGTCATAGGATTGACTTTTATTTTTTCAGGTTTTGTTAAATTGGTGGATCCGGTCGGAACCGGTTTGGTTATTTCTGAATATTTGAGGGCTATGCATCTCTCATTCCTCGACTTTTTCTCTATCTATTTGGGAATAGGGCTCTCTGTGGTCGAATTTGTTGTCGGGATATCAATTTTTTTAAGGTTAAGAATCAGGATAATGTCATGGATAGCACTCTGCCTTATCTCTTTTTTCACCCTCCTAACTTTATATCTTGCTATTTTTAACCCTATTCATGATTGTGGGTGCTTTGGAGAGGCAGTTCATCTATCAAATTGGCAGACCTTTTTCAAAAATCTACTTCTGCTTCTCTGTATTATCCCAGTGTTCCTTTATAGGAACAAGTTTCCCCCCTTTACCTCCCCACTTGCAGAGAGATTTTTCCTCTATACATATATAATATTAGCTCTTTTTACCTCTATTTTTTCATATATAAGGATGCCTTTTTTAGAGTTTACTGATTTTAAGGTTGGCTCTAATATAATTAATATGTTGGAGGAGTCCCATGAAATGGGCGATGTTCAGACCTTATTTATCTATGAGAAGGATGGGGAGAGGAGAGAGTTTACTTTAGATGCACTCCCTGATTCGACATGGAACTTCGTAGATTCAAGAAATGAAGGGGAGGAGATAGGCGGTAGAAGCTTTAATCTATTCAAAAAAGCCAAAAGACCTAATTTTGACTTTGCTATCAAGGATGCTGAGGGGTCCTATATGACTGATTCCATAATTCACTCCTCCAAGCCTCTCTTTTTTGTCGTAATTACCAACCCTAAAAAGTATGAAAAGAGTCATATTTGGGAGAATATGGAGTCTATCTCAGATAGTGTTAAAGTTCATGGAGGAGAGTTTTTTGTTTTAACCACAGCCCCTATTCATTACTTAAGTGAGAGCAGACTCGATTTCCTCTACTCTGACTACAAAACACTTATTACCCTCCATAGGGCTAATGGGGGAGTTGTCTATATCAATGAAGGATTGGTGGTAAAAAAATGGCACTCAATTAAAGCGTTTCCTACCTCTTTAAAGAGTTTTGTCGAGACAGATTACGAATATATACAGTCTCGGGAGACCATAAAACAGCAGATGATATATGAAGGGTCTCTGCTAACAGTTATACTCTCAATTATTTTAATGAGATATTTTTGCAGTATCTTCTATAGAGGTAGGCATCATCGTAAAGAGGGTACAGCTGAGTGTGGAGAATAATCTATTTCTCTCCGAGTTTCCCTTTTATACGGTTTCGGGATGAACGAACAGATGAACTCGAGGAGAGTATTATATTGGTGATATCTTTATAATCATACCCCCTTTCTCCTAAAAATAGGATAAATTTTTCTTGTTCAGACATCTTGTCTTGAAACAATGGGTACCCTTTTGAAGCACTCATTTTAATAAAAATACGCTGTCTATGCCCTTTAATGTATTCGTTTATTATTTTTTTAAGACTCTTTCTAATTCCATCATCAGAAATTGACCCCACACTATTTGTCAGCTCTGTTATAAAATCATTCTGACTTGCTGCTATTTCTGATATTAAAGTTCGATTTACTGTTAAAGTGACTTTCTCTCTTTTATGAAGTTTAATCTTTGTTACTAAAATGGGTAGGAGTGTTGAGAGCATAATTATTATTAAGAGAGAGAGGATGAGAATAGCTGCCCTTTGCCCCTGAGATCTCTGTTCGAGTTCATCATGCGCTTTATTTAATCTCTTTAATTCAACAGACTCTTGATTTTTAATTGAGATTAAGTTCTCGTATGCTTTGTCCTTATAAGAAAGCGATTTTTCAAAATCCTTTACATTCTCGTAAGCTTCGGACAATCTGTTTAGATGAACATAGTTCAATCTCTTTTGGGAGCTATTTATTATAGAATCGAGTTCTTGGGCTTTTTCATCCAACAACTTCTTATTGCCTATTGAAGAAGAATATTTTATTAGAGAGATATTTATGGATTTGAGGTCGTTGGCTTTGCCGAGGGTATCTATTAGGGTGAGTTTTTTTTGCAGATAATCTATAGCCTTTGAATATTCCTTTATGTTAGCGTAAAATGTGGCTATTGTAGAGTAAGCTCCATATTTTGTTAAAAGTGGTAATGTTTCATCTGTTCCAAGTGAGTCTATAACCCGGAACGCTTTCTCCTTTTCATTGTTTAGATATAAGCTTTTTGAGTAGTCTAACTTTGTCTTAATATACCTTAAAAATTGATTATTCTTTTTAAAATAGGATGCAGCTGACAGGTAGTAATTTTCGGCAGCTTCAAAACGCTTAGCTTTCGTGAGGTAGTTTGCTAAATATATTCTCGTTAATGCCATGTGTGATTCATTCTCCTCCCCTTGGAGATTAGAAAAGAGGGACTCTGATTCTTTAAGGAGTGAGTAACAGAGGGAGTCAGATGGGTCAGCCCTATATATATTTATTCCTCTATAGAGAGCAGATCGAGCGGTATTGTAGTTATCACCTTGGGATTTATACCAATTATATGAAAAAGTTATAATAGAGTCATTATCATCTTTCATAGGTCTTAGTGAGCCTTCATATATAGAGGTTATGATGAGGTAATAGTGTGCTTTGTTAGCCGATGAAAGTTTTGAAGGGTTAATGATGAGTAGTGAGTCAAGAGCCTCCTTTGGATGGAGTTTTGCTGTATTCTCCAATGAGATAAGTTCTTTAGACTTGTCTGACTGAGTATAACATCCGTTTAACGTTAGTAGGACTATAGGTATAAATGCTAACAAAAAGCGTTTCATATCGTGTAAATAAATAAAGCACAAATGTAGCAATTTATTTAATATAAAGTTTTTTTGCCGTTACAAACATTAAAATTTAGGCTTAGAAGTGCCTGATTTTCAAGAAGGATTATTTATGCCATAGCGTTACAAAGATGCCACATGATGAAAACCCTTTGCGGTGATGATGAATGGGTGTACTTTTGTAAACGTAAATAAATAGTGTTTTTCCGCTGCTTAGGATATGGCAAAAAATATAGTATCGTTGTGAAACGATAACTGTTCGTTAATAGAGAGAATAAATATCCATAAGCAGCGGATTTTTATTTTAAAATTCCACGCTTAAAGTTTTCTCTTTATCTCTACTATCTGATAAGCTTCTATGATATCCCCAATTTTAATGTCGTTAAATCCATTGACATTTAGTCCGCAGTCGTAGCCTGTTGCTACCTCTTTAACATCATCTTTGAAACGTTTGAGGGACCCAAGCTCTCCGGTATAGATTACTATGCCGTCTCTGATAACTCGAATCTTAGAAGAACGGGTAATTTTACCCTCTTTTACCATACAACCGGCAATGGTTCCAATTTTGGAGATTTTGAAAGTTTCACGAACTTCCACAGTTGCTGAAACTTCTTCTTTTTCTTCCGGTGCCAACATCCCCTCGATACCACTCTTAACCTCATTTATTGCATCGTAAATTACAGAGTAGAGACGAATTTCAATCTCCTCTTTTTCAGCTAATTTTCTTGAATTTACTGAAGGTCTTACCTGGAACCCTATAATGATGGCATTTGATGCTGCTGCAAGCAGTACGTCTGATTCGGAGATGGCTCCCACAGCTTTATGTATAACGTTGACATGTATCTCTTCTGTGGAGAGTTTAATAAGTGAATCGGAAAGCGCTTCGATAGAACCATCCACGTCACCTTTAACAATAATATTGAGTTCCTGGAAGTTCCCAATGGCGATACGGCGACCAATCTCTTCGAGAGTAATATGTTTCTGAGTTCTAAGTCCCTGAATACGAAGAAGCTGCTCTCTCTTATTAGCAAGATCTTTAGCCTCTTTTTCATCTTCAAGAACATTGAACGTTTCACCTGCAGTAGGGGCTCCGTTTAATCCGAGAACTGAAACAGGGGTAGAGGGTCCTGCCTCTGAAACTTTTTGTCCTCTTTCGTTAAACATTGCTTTAACTTTTCCATAAAAGGATCCACTAAGCATCATATCACCGACTCTTAGAGTCCCTGCTTGTACAAGTATAGTGGCAAGAAAACCACGTCCTTTGTCAAGGGACGATTCGATTATTGTTCCAACAGCTCTCTTATTTGGATTAGCTTTAAGCTCAAGTAGATCTGCTTCAAGTAGAACCTTTTCTAACAATTTGTCAATATTAAGCCCTTTTTTAGCAGAGATTTCCTGACTTTGGTATTTACCACCCCAGTCTTCTACTAGCAGATTCATCCCGGCAAGCTGTTCTTTAATCTTTTCTGAGTTTGCCCCGGGTTTGTCTATTTTATTGATTGCAAAAATCATTGGAACACCGGCAGCTTGTGCGTGGTTTATTGCCTCCACTGTCTGTGGCATTATGGCATCATCCGCAGCGACTATAATAATAACCACGTCCGTTACTTTAGCTCCTCTCGCACGCATGGCTGTAAAGGCTTCGTGACCCGGAGTGTCGAGGAAAGTAATTCTTCTTCCTCCCGGGAGTAAAACATTATATGCCCCTATATGTTGTGTTATTCCTCCGGCTTCTCCGGCGATAACATTTGCTTTACGTACAGAGTCTAATAGTGATGTTTTACCATGGTCAACGTGTCCCATTACGGTAACAATAGGAGGTCTTTCAACCAATTCCAATTCATCATCTTCCTCTTCCTGAATAGCCTCTTTAATCTCTGCTGTAACAAATTCCATTTCATAACCAAACTCTTCTGCTACGAGTACTAAAGCCTCTGCATCTAATCTTTGGTTAATGGAGACCATAAGACCGAGGTTCATACAAGCCTCTATAACCTTAGTTACAGGGGTGTTATTCATCATAATGGCAAGTTCATTGACAGTTACAAACTCCGTAACTTTCAATACATTGCTTGTCAATTCCTGAAGTTCTTGTTCCTCCTGCATTCTTTGAGAAATCTGCTCTCTCTTCTCCCTACGGTGTTTAGAACCTTTAGTTTTCCCTCTCCCCTCAGTCATCCTTGCGTAGGTCTCTTTTATCTGTTTTTGGATTATATCCTCATCAATCTCTGCGCGAACAGGTTTGAA
>CAYSND010000095.1:0-6915 GCA_964432305.1 uncultured Muribaculaceae bacterium
AGGCAATGGCTTGTGAATCCCCGGTGGTAGCCTCTGATGCTGATGGTTTTACAGAAGTAATAGAGGAGGGGATAACCGGCTTTATCGTCCCTAAGTTTGATCCTGAATCTGCAGCCAATGCCATCCAAAGGTTTATCGATGACCCCTCTTTAAGAGCGAAGTTTGGTGCTGCGGGGAGGGAAAGAGTTGAAAAACTTTATAAATGGGATGATAATGTCTCTCTTATGATTTCGATTTATTCTCAAATTCTAAAAGAGAAAGAATGAGCAAAATGGAGTTAGTACATAGGATAAAAGAGGTTTTGATGCTATTAAAGTATTATAGACCCTCTTTCAAACCCATTGAGGAGCGGGCAATAATATCAAGATATGATGGTCGCAGATATGCAGGGGGGTTAGTCGATCGTCTAAATGGGATGATTTCCATGTATGCCTTGGCAAAAGCTATCGGAGTTCAATACAAATCTCTTTTTATCCACCCTTTTAACCTCTCCGATTACCTTCACCCTGCATCTTATGATTGGGTTGCAGATGAAAAAAGAGTGAGTAATTCGATATGGAATGTCCGAGTTAGAACACTTTGGGGGGAGAAAAACCCTCGCAGGGTACTCTCGGTACTTAACGGCAAATACCAATACCACACTTATTCCAATAGAAATTATATAGAGTGGATTAATACCCGCTTCGGGTGCAATTATACCTGGAGTACACTTTTCAACGAGCTTTTCAAACCTTCGCAGGAGCTTCAAAGTGCCCTCGATTTTCATAAAAAGAGGATAGGAGGGGAGTATATCTGTTGCACTTTTCGTTTCCAATCCCTGCTTGGGGACTTTCGAGAGTATGATTTTCCCACTCTCCCAAAGGAAGAACAAGAGTTATTGATATTAAAAAATAGGGAGGCTCTTCTTTCAAAACTGCGCGAAAGCGGGAAAAAGGTCTTAGTTACCTCGGATAGTGCTACTTTTCTTGCGGCTCTTGAGGGGATTGAAAATGTCTATACTCTTCCCGGAGAACTTGTGCATATGGATTGTACTTCGTCTGAGGGGGGGAAGCCCAAAGAGAGGGGAGATGCTTTTATGAAACCATTTCTCGACTTTTATATGATTTCAGGTGCCTCAGCATCCTATTGTATTGGAACTAAGGAGATGTTTACTGCTTCCAACTTTCCAATGTATGCAGCAATGTTAAATAATATCCCTTTTGAACGAATAATTTTATGAGTGATTTAAAGCAAAAGACAGCCAAGGGGATGGGGTGGGGCTTTGCAGATAATATTGCGAGCGCCGGGATAACTGCTATCGTGGGTATAGTGCTTGCGAGGATTTTATCCCCGGCAGAGTTTGGAATAATCGGTAAAACCACCATTTTTATTGCCCTTGCAGGGATTTTTATGGATAGTGGTTTCAGTATTGCTCTTACACGAAAAAAAGATGCCGATGAGGCAGATTTTAACACAGTGTTTCACACTAACTTAATGTTTAGTGCAATACTCTATATTATTTTATATGTATCAGCCCCTTTCATAGCTCAGTTTTTTAATACCCCTATATTAACTGATATAGTAAGAATATTAGGCTTAGCAGTGGTCATTCAAGCCTTTTCCATAGTTCAGAAAGTTGTCTTTACCAGAAAATTAGATTTTAAGAATCAGGCTATAGCCTCGCTTGTTGCCTCTTCTGTGGGGGGTGGGCTTGCAATCCTTATGGCAGTTAAAGGGTTTGGTGTATGGAGCTTGGTAGCCTTTCAGATATTAAAGATAACTCTATATACCCTAATGCTTTGGATGCTTTCTCCATGGAAGCCTACAATGGGTTTTTCATGGATGCGTTTTAGGGAGTTTTTCTCTTTTAGCAGTAAACTTTTAGCAGGCTCCGTTATCACTATTATATGGAACGAGATTTATTCATTAGTGATAGGGAAGGTCTATACAGACTCATTATTAGGTTTTTATGCCCGTGCAGATAAAATAAAGTCGAGTATTACCTCCAATGTAAGTATGGTTATACAGAAGGTTAGTCTTCCTATGCTAAGTACCATACAGGATGAAAAAGAGAGACAAGTAAGAGCCTACCGAAAAGTTATCAAGACCACTGCCATGATTACATTCACGGCTCTTTTCGGAATGGGAGTTATAGCTAAATCATTGATAGTGGTCTTAATAGGGGAAAAATGGCTCCCGGCGGTTCATCTATTACAGATACTCTCCCTTTCGGGGATTTTTATCCCACTTATGTCCAATAGTGTTAATTTAATCACAGCCAATGGAAAATCTAATATCAGCCTTAGGCTCGAAATAATTAAGACTCTACTCTCCGTCTTCCCAATTATGCTTGGAATCTTCTATACCATCGAGTGGATGCTATGGGGTACTATAGTCACATCTTTTGTGGCTTATATGTTTCATGCCTATTATGTTGGCAGGGTAATAAAATATCCGATATTAGAACAGATAAAAGACCTTCTCCCGTATCTTTTTATCGCTGCTATTATGGCTTTTCCTACCTGGTTTATCCAATATATCCCAATACCTCAAATATTTATACTCCTATTACAACTTATAGCAGGTGGTGCTATCGTATTTTTCGTATATGAAGTAATCTATAAAAGTGAAGAGTATAAGGATATCAAGGGTATTGTTATAGATACTCTTCGTAAGCTGCGAGGTCGATCAGTCCATGCCCGGAGAGATTAAAGAGAATAACCTTCTCTTCTCCTGTCTCTTTACATTTTAATGCCTCTCGTACTGCTACTGCAATAGCATGATTTGATTCCGGTGCTGCAATTATCCCCTCTGCCTTTGCAAAGAGCCTCCCTACCATAAAGACCTCCTCTTGATCCACATCTTCTGCTCTAATAACCCCATCTTTAAGGAGTTGACTCATAATAGCACCTGCTCCGTGATATCTTAACCCACCTGAGTGGATAGCCTCAGGTTCAAAATCGTGCCCGAGAGTATACATTGGAATCAGAGGGGTCATCCCCATTGAGTCCCCAAAGTCGTACTCGAATTTTCCTTTGGTAAGTTTTGGGCAGCTACTACTTTCAGCAGCAATAAATTCAAAATGCCTCTTCCCCGCAAGTTGGTGTCTGTAAAAAGGAAGCGATATCCCACCAAAATTAGACCCCCCTCCGAAAGCTCCTATTATAATATCAGGGTAATCATTAGCCATTTCGAACTGTTTTTCTGCCTCAAGTCCTATTACTGTTTGGTGTAGCATTACGAAATTAAGAACACTCCCAAGAGTATATTTTGTGTCAGGTTGGGTTAAAGCTTTTTCACAAGCCTCCGAAATGGCCATTCCAAGTGTACCAGGAGTGTTAGGGTTATTTGCAAGTATCTCCCTTCCAACTTTAGTGGTCATACTTGGAGAGGGAATTACCCTCCCGCCATAAGTTTTCATCACAGTTTTTCTTAAAGGCTTCTGTTGATAACTTACCTTGACCATAAACACCTCTGTATCGAGTCCGAAGTGAGTTCCGGCGATAGTTATAGCCGATCCCCATTGACCTGCCCCTGTCTCAGTGGTAAGGTGTTTAACCCCCTCTATTTTATTATAATATGCTTGAGGGATAGCAGAGTTAAGTTTATGAGAGCCTACAGGAGAGACACTTTCGTTTTTAAAATATATTCTTGCAGGTGTATCTAATGCCTTTTCAAGTCCACTTGCCCTAATTAAAGGGGATGGGCGATAAATCTGATATAAGTTCCTTACCTCTTCCGGAATCTCTATCCATCGCTCTTTTGAAAACTCCTGTTCTATTAGCCCCTTTGCGAAAAGTGGCTCCATATCTTGAGGCTCAAGGGGGAGTTTAGTGTGAGGGTTTAACATTGGTTGTAATGGTTTCATATCGGCAAGGACATTATACCAAGCTGTTGGGATCTCTTCATCCGGAAGGAAAAATTTTTTAGTGGTTTTCATACGGTAAAACGTTAATTTTTAATCGTTCATTATTTTTAAATCAAAAAAGCCCTTCGTGCGAACACAAAGGGCTGAATATACTTTTATTATATAAGTTTACAACAGGTTTGCGCCGCGGGAATTATTATTCACGTGCCACCACCAACTGTTAACTATGATATTGTTTCGTTTCATTCGATGACAAAGGTAGTAATAAGTATAAAATCACCAAAAAAAATTATTCTTCACTTTCAAATATAGAGACCATTCCGTCATCCCCTATTATATAACAGTAGTCGTAACAGATTAATTTAAGGGAATTTCGTTTATTAATATTCTCCTCTATTGAGGTCATATAATCAAAATTAAAACCCATTTCAAAGAGGGTCTTACATGGACACTTTTCCTTTCCCGATAAAATAATAGATTCGAGAATAGCGTGATTCTTTTTTAAGATTCTATTTACTTTAAGTATATGTGAATACTTCATACGATATAGATTGTTGTTATAAGAAGCGCGACACCCTTCATCACAGAACTTTTTATCACTTCTTCCTGATAACCTCTTCCCGCACTCGAAACATTTTTTTTCGCTATTTTCCATATTTTAAGCTCTTTGTTTCCAAAAATAATGGAATTTTCACCCCTTTACAAGTTCTTAGATAAACTTTTTCTCTTTATAAAAATGAGCCCTTTTTTTATAAATTTCAGAGGCTTATTAGACGGATATAAACGTTTTTAAGCGGATAAAGTGAAGATTAACGAGAAAATGAGAGCTTGCTTTGCACTGTTATTAATTATTAAAAAAACAAATTATGGACAGATCAATTAACAGAATCGAGTTGAGAGGGAATGTGGGGCAGGAACCTCGCATTAACGAAGTGGGCGAAAGCTCCGTGATTAAATTTACCTTAGCTACTAACGAAAGATTTAAGGACAGAAACGGAACCCTGAAGGAGGAGACGACCTGGCATAATATAGTTGCTTGGGCAGGGAAGGGGATCGTGGATTTCAAAGAGATTAAAAAGGGGAGATGCGTCTCAGTTACAGGGAGGGTAAGGAATAATAAATACACCACTCCTGAAGGGGATGAACGTCAGTATAATGATGTCCTTGCCAACAGACTGGCTGTGGAGACCGAAGGTTTGTAAATGAAGCCCCCTTGTCAAATGGTTTTATTTAGTAGAATTTTTTTAGTGAATTCAAAAAAAGTAGTACCTTTGCATACAATAGTACCAGCCACGCTTCACATAAGAACAGCGCACCCGGGCTGGTTTTCGATTTTTATAGCATCATGAAATACTTAAAACAACCTCTAAGTATCTCTGATCAGGTGCTAAAGCTTAAACAGAGGGGGCTGATTATTGAGAACGATAAGAAAGCACATGAAATTCTTTCCAATATCAGTTATTATCGCTTGAGAGCATATACCTACCCATTTCAGGATAACGATAACTTAGAGCATTCATTCATTGGCAGTATTAGATTTGAACAAATTAAATCACTCTATGACTTTGACACACAGTTAAGACTTATTATATTCCAAGCTACCGAAACGATTGAAATAGCTCTACGAACTCAAATCATACATCAATTTGCAATGACCTATGGTAGTCATTGGTATAATAACCCTACTCTTTATAGGGATTCCGTAAGATTTGCTAATCATATTGATAGTCTGCAAAATGAAATGCAACGCAGTAGTGAAGTTTTTATAGACCATTACAAAAATAAATACTCACATCCAACGCAACCACCTGCTTGGATGAGTTTAGAAGTAGCTAGTATGGGTTTATTATCGAAGATATTTGAGAACTTAAATATGAGCAAAGAGAAAAAGGCGATACTTCAACACTTTGGTCTAAAAAAAATAGATATTTTGGAAAATTGGATACACTCTTTTACAACATTACGTAATATTTGTGCGCATCATGGTAGAACTTGGAATAGAAGACTGCAACCTATAAAGATACCTACTAATACTGAATATGTTTTTTTGCAAAAGAAAGATGTCTATCCTAACAAACTATATATTTACCTTTCATGTATACAATATATTCTCGATATTATTGATAATCATAGTACCTTCAAAGTGTTATTAAAACGCCTTATTTTAGATTATTCGTATAAACATGTCATAAAAGATATGGGTTTTCACGAAGAATGGGAAAAAGAACCACTATGGCAATAAAACTCCCCGATGATTTGTAAGGAGTAAAAAAAAAGGTAACTTTGTCATTTAAATGTAACTATATGGCAAAGGATATCTTTATTTACAATACGCTGACAAGAAAGAAGGAGTTGTTTACCCCGCTTCACACCGATATGGTAGGACTTTATGTTTGTGGACCTACTGTATATGGAGAACCACATCTTGGGCATGCAAGACCGGGAGTTACTTATGATGTGCTGGTTAGGATGTTTAAGTACTTTGGTTATAAAGTCAGGTATGTTAGGAATATTACAGATGTAGGGCACCTTGAGAATGATGCCGATGAGGGGGATGATAAGATAGAGAAAAAGGCAAGATTAGAGTCTTTAGAGCCGATGGAGATAGCCCAGACATATACTCTAATGTATCAAGAGGCTATGAAAAGACTTAATACTCTTCCACCGAGCATAGAGCCAAGGGCGTCTGGGCATATTTTAGAGCAGATAGCTCTGATTAAAGAGATTTTTAATGCCGGATTTGCTTATGAGAGTAACGGTTCAGTCTATTTCGATGTTGAGGCATATAATAAAAAGCACCGTTATGGAATACTTTCAGGTCGTTCTCTTGATGATATGATTGCTAATACGCGGGTATTAGATGGGCAGGATGATAAACGCTCCCCTTTTGACTTTGCCCTTTGGAAAAAAGCCTCTCCGGAGCATATAATGAAATGGGACTCCCCTTGGAGTTTAGGTTTCCCAGGATGGCATATTGAATGTTCTGCAATGAGTGCTAAATATCTTGGTGAAGAGTTTGATATACACGGAGGAGGGATGGATCTATTATTCCCTCATCATGAATGCGA
>CAYSND010000096.1:0-1368 GCA_964432305.1 uncultured Muribaculaceae bacterium
TTGCATGTCGCGTCCTTCACTAAAATTGGGGACACATTCAATCAAACGCTGTATCATAAAAATTGTTATTTTGGGTAAATCATTGTTATGCCTGTATCTAATCCTTTAAATAACTTTGCAGGGTCAAGCTCAAAGTAATGAATAGGATAGAGGTATTTGGGTTTAATCATATTTGCTACTTCGATAAACTCCTCATCTGTCATAGTATAGGGGAGATTTTTAGGAAGAAATGCTATATCTATGTTAGTAATCGCTTTCATCTCCGGAACAGGCTCTGTATCTCCGGCAACATATATTCTATAACCACTAAAATCGAGAATATACCCATTCCCGGTCCCCTTGGGGTGGAATAGGTCTCCCTGCTCATTTCTGCGATTTATGTTATATGACGGAACAGAATAAATCACCAATTTTTCATACCTGAAAGTCTCATGATTGTTCAACACTCTATAACGTGTGTCTATCTCTCCTACATCTTTACTTACAATAAATATTGTTTCAGGAGTCTCTATTTTAGAGAAAGCACACTTATCATAATGATCATAATGACTGTGAGTAACCAAGATTAAGTCAGCAGGCTCCATCCCGGTATAGTCTATCACTTCGCTGTAAGGATCGAAATAGATATTCTTTCCATTCCATTGTAGCAGTAAAGATGCATGTCCAAAGACTTTAATCTTTACCTCTCCGAGGGGGGTCTTATAACTATCCATAATAAATTTATTTATACTGTTTTCCATTTAAAATAACCATATCCACTAAACTTGTGCTAAAAGAGTAGAGGAAAAACTGATATGAAGGGATAGGGTAGGTCATAAAAATATTTGCCTTTTTTCCTATCTCGATGGAACCTAAAATATCCTCCACTCCCATCGCATACGCCCCGTTTATAGTCGCGGCATTTACCATAATCTCAGGTGTTAATCCCATTCTCAAAGCCCCTAAAACCATCATAAACTGCATACTTCCCGATGGAGAAGAGCCGGGATTATAGTTCGATGCCACCGCAAGAGGGAGCCCATACTTTATCATCTCTTTTGCATGAGGGAAATCCATCCCAAGGAAAAATGTAGCCCCGGGAAGTAGCGTTGCAATAGTATCGGAACCTCTAAGAGCCTCAAACTCCTCTTTCCCTGTAAACTCCAGGTGATCAACCGACAATGCCCCATATTTCACTCCCACCTGAACACCTCCGGAAAAAGTCATCTGATTTGCATGCACCTTAGGGCGTAGTCCATATTTCATCCCTGCCGTAAAAATCCTCTCTGCATCCTCCACCGTGAAAAATCCCTCCTCACAAAATATATCAATATACTCGGCAAGCTCCTCTGTGGCAATAACCGGTATCATCTCATTTATAATCTCATT
>CAYSND010000096.1:1468-6886 GCA_964432305.1 uncultured Muribaculaceae bacterium
CGCTCCGCAATCTCTTTATAGGACAATCCTTTAATTTTATCGACAAATTCTCTCTCTCTGCTCCCTGCATAGACAAGGTGGGTATGCGAATCACAGAATGACGGGAAAACCACTCTCCCCTTAGCATCAATAACCCTCTCCACACTCGCTTCTATAGCATCTAACTGACTTCTCCCTTCTTCAAAAATGTCAAGTTCCGACATCTCTCCAAAATCAATAATCAGTTCATCCTCAATAAGTAAATAGGCATCTTCGATAATGGGAAGTTCGTTCATCTCCTCCCCCCTTAAAGGGAGAGCAAACTCCTCCTCTCTGACATTAACGAGCTCTTTTATATTTTTTATAAACGTTTTCATCTTCTCCCTTTAAGAAACTCTATGCTCTCACGTATATGAAGATACATAACTTGATCCTCTTCAATAAAAGGGACCCTCTTCCTATAATCGGCAACAAACTCTTCAAGAGGCTCCGATGAACGGAGCGGTCTTCTAAAGTCGAGAGCCTGAGCAGCATTCATAAGCTCTATTGCAAGAATCTTTTCAAGGTTATCCACCACTCTAATACATTTAGTAGCAGCATTTGCCCCCATACTTACATGATCTTCCTGTCCTTGTGAAGAGTCGATGGTATCAACACAGGCAGGGGTACATAACTGCTTATTCTGACTAACCACAGAGGCTTGAGCATATTGTGGAATCATAAATCCGGAATTTAACCCTGAACAAGCTACCAAGAAAGAGGGGAGTCCCCTCTTACCGGAGATAAGTTGATAAGTTCTCCTCTCAGAAATAGATCCAAGCTCTGCTAACGCAATGGAGAGAAAGTCGAGCGGTAAAGCAAGTGGCTGCCCATGGAAATTCCCTGCCGAGATAATTAAATCCTCCTCGGGAAGTATTGTGGGGTTATCGGTGGCACTATTTAACTCTGTAATAAATACTCTCTCTACATATTCTATTGCATCCTTTGATGCCCCATGGACCTGAGGAATACAACGGAAGGAGTAAGGGTCCTGAACATTGTTTTTCTTTGCAGAGATTAACTGACTCCCATTTAGGTAGTTTCTCATAAATTCTGCGGTAGCAATCTGCCCTCTATGAGGTCTGACAGCGTGAACTCCTGCAGTGAAAGGCTCTATCCTTCCATCAAAGGCTTCAAGTGAAACAGCAGAGATCTGATCTGCAAGAGAAGAGAGTCTTTTAGCGTGGTATAGTGCATAAATAGCATGTGCAAGCATAAATTGGGTTCCATTTAGCAGGGCAAGTCCCTCCTTCGATGCAAGTTCCAATGGTTCCCAACCAAATTTCTTATTGACCTCTGCAGCAGAGTGTTTTTCTCCTTGATAATAAACCTCCCCAAGTCCCAATAGTGGAAGACACATATTTGCAAGAGGTGCAAGGTCTCCTGAGGCTCCAAGGGAACCCTGTTGGTAAACAACAGGATAAACCCCTTCGTTGAAATAATCCACAAGCCTTTTAACAGTCTCCACCCTGACTCCTGAGAATCCGTAAGAGAGAGATTTCACTTTCAAAGCAAGCATAAGACGGACAATCTCTGATGAAACTTCCTCTCCTACTCCGCAAGCATGTGACATTACAAGATTTTTCTGTAGCTGGGAGAGTTCATCAGGGCGAACTGACACATTACATAAAGAACCAAATCCTGTGGTAATACCATAAATAGGCTCAACTTGGTTCTGCATCCTGTTATCGAGATATTCCCTACATTTATGAATACGGGAAGAGGCCTCATTTCCGAGATGCAACTTACATTGTGGACTAAAGAGAGTCACCACATCTTCAAAAGTGTGGTTTAATGTATCAATATTAAAAATGGACATATAAATTACTGTTTATTACCAAAAATGAATAGTTTTTGCAAAATTACAAATTTTTTGGGAAAGAATCTTTCAGTTTCTCTAAATGTTGGGAAAAATGGATCTATAGGTAGATCTCTTTGAGTCGGAATAATAACTCTTTCGGTAAGTGCAAAACGTGTTTCAGGGCGTTCTTTTCCCCTCCAGACGAAGTTTTTGAGTTTAAGATCATCGTCATTTAAGTCATAGATAGGGAGAACATCCTGTTTGAGATCTTCTAAATAGTAGATTTTTTCTATGTTCCCTTTTTTCAATCGGGCAGACATTAACTTAGACTCTTTCTTATTTAAGGTGGTTATGACTTTATCATCATTTGTAAGACACATCCTGACATTGACTCCCCCCATAGCATCGAATCGAGAGAGCTTGCTATCTTGAAAATAGGCTATCATCTCAGGGCTTTTTACCTGATTGAAATAGATATCCGACTCTTTGCTCGAGACAAAGGCGTTGGAAAGGAGATTAGCCTTTTTTATCGCCTTATCTTTAATTACAAGCTGTATACTATCGGCTAAGAACTGATTCTTTATATCATTCCAAATAACCGGTTCTTTGTATAATCTCGCAATAGAATCTATTCCGGTATAAATAAGCGAATCACATAGTACCTGTAAGTCATTCTTAAAAATTTTCACTTTATGATAAGCTATTACAAAGGCTACTTGTGATGTGTCCGGTGGAGGGGGAATAGTATCTATTGGAATAGGAGCAAGCGTATCACTCACTGCAAGAGAATCTTTGGGGGAGAACCCATTTTTCATAGCAAGCGAATCCTTACTCTGCAATGATTGTTTTTTAGGAATTGTATCCTGATGGTATCGCTCCATAAAAGAGTCATAATCACTCCCTCTTCCTTGACTCTTTTTTAAAGATGAGTTTCTGCTTCCCGCAGGAGGTCCCATCAAGTTCCGATTCCTATCCTGATTTAGATCCTGGTTCTGATCCTGATCCTTACTGTTCCCCCTTTTATTCCCCTCTCCTGAAGAGTCTGTAGGAGGTGGAACCATATTCTTTTTTGCCCCCTCGTAAGGATCCATATCTATTAGCTCTCTCCTTTTTTTAGCCTGTGCCACTACAGAAGAGTCAATATCACACATCCTCTGAGTATAATAACGAAGCGTATCTGCTACACAGTAAATGGTATCTTTGACCCCATTCTCCTCTACAAATGAGATGAAAACAGGATTATCTGTAACTTCTGCAAATTTTGGCTTACTCGTATAGACAAATTTCTCCCCCATAATACCTACCTCATTCTTGGTATCCATCATCTGAATATTTTTATAAAGCTCGGCATTATTGGTTTTACGTTCGAAATAGAGTTCATCACACCAAATCTCTTGCTCCTTCGTCTGAATATAGACATTATCACAGAAATACATATACTCCTTTTTCTTTTCATACCACCCCCCATCTGCCTTAATATAACCATCATCTTTCCATCCACGTGTATTTTTTCCGAAAGTCGCTATCTCTGTTTTGGACTGGTATGTTAAAGTGTCCGTCACTATAAAAAGTGAGTCTGAATACATCTCTACTCTATCGTAAAATGTAAAGAGTTTCTTCTTGGACTCATACATACCGGTCAGACTCTCCATCACATTTCCATCTTTATCTAACATACTCCCCCCTTCAAAGAAGGTACCTACACTATCTTTTGTGTTAAAATCAAGCACTTTCGTCCTTAGAAGATTCCCCTCCTTGTCGCGTAACTCTACGAGAGTTCCACGAAACTGCGCAATATTTTCTTTGATTTTATAATGAAGCCTATCTCCGGCAAGTGTAGTGTTGTTCTGAATTATTTTTACATTTCCTATAGCATCAATATAGTTTTGATCAACACTCCATAATGCACTATCGCAGATTAGATAAGTATCATTATGCAGAAATGTGGCAGGACCTATGACTTTTCTTAGATTAATGGTGTCCCTCTTAATCATACTTGCGCGAGAGGCGGAAACGAGACGAATAAGGCTATCGCTACGCTCGCTCTCCTGTGCATTTAAAGATAGCGAGCAGAAAAGTAGTAAAGTGCAGAGAATAGCCGAAAGTCTCATTATTTTATCCATCCTTCTCTCTCAAAATTGCAGTTATGAAAGAGAGGGTCTATAACTATATAAGTGATTGCTTGTTTTTCTTTTATAAACTTATTAATCGCTTCCATAGACTGTTTATTCTTAGCAAGCTCGGAAAGGAGATTATAATCCTGTTTAAAATTGGCTACATGGGAGGGGATGATCTTTTCAAGTTTTATGATTTTATAGATTAAATTTCCACTCCTTCCCTCATCATCAACAGATTCAAAAGGGGCAGAAATCTGACCCTCTTTCATATCTTTAAGAATGGTATAATCAGCCGGTTTCAACTGATCCTTTTCAAAAAGTACAGAGCCTGTACGATGGTCGGCGACAAGTCCTCCGTTAGTTCTCGAATTTGGATCCTCAGAGTTATACATTGCTACTGCCTCGAATGGGATGCTATCTTTTACAATCAGGGTTTTAAGAGAGTCCAAACGATGAAAAGCCATCTCTCTATCTTTGGTGCCATAAGTGGGTTTTAGAAGAATATGTCTTGCATTAAACATCTCTCCCTGCTTCTCTATAAGCTGAATAATATGGAATCCGTCCGGAGTCTCTACTATAGGTGAAACCTGCCCTGCCTTCAAAGAGACTGCCGCATCAGAAAAGACGGGCCAAAATATCGATTTTGAAGCCATGCCGAGTTCTCCTCCTTTCATCGCACTACCGGGATCCTGAGAGTACATTCTTGCAAGCATAGAGAAGCTTTCACCAGCCAAAATTCTTTCACGAAACTCAAGCAGTTTCTCTCTTACAATCATCTCTGCATCTGCTTTTTTAGGATATACAACTATCTGTCTGATCTGATATTGGGTAGAAACTATTGGAAGACTATCTTTGGGAGTGTTTTTATAGAAAGTCTCTATCTGACGAGGAGTAAGCTCTGTAATCGCACTAATAACATTTTTCTGCATCTCTTGAGTAAGAGACTGGTCTCTAAAGGCTTCTGTCCACTCTTGGCGAAGTTTATATAGTGATTTACCAAAATGCTTTTCGGTCTCTTTCTCTCCCCCTAACTGTGTAAGCACATCATTAAGCCTCTGTTCAAGCTGTGATACCACCATATCCTCATTAACTTTCAAACTATCAAGTCGCGCTTGTGTCAAAAAAAGTTTCTGTTCAAGAGTTCTCTCAAGGATCTCACATCTGAGGTTTTTATCTGCCTTATACCCTTGGAACTGCATCATCTGCACCTCAGATTCTATCTGAGAGAGCATTATCATCTCATTACCTACAAGCGCAACAGTCTTGTCTATAAGTCCGTTCTGATATTTTTGGGCATATATGGAGCACCCTGCAAAAATAAAGGTTATGATAAAAAGCGTTTTTAAAAGAGGCTTATTCATTTTTCTTTTTATTATAGATTACTAATTTATTATCATCTAGAGCATCATTAAGCAGATTTCGTTCCAAATTTAAAATCAACTCCTGTTTTCTTTTGCTCAAGATAATGTCTTTAATCTTTTT
>CAYSND010000097.1:0-6852 GCA_964432305.1 uncultured Muribaculaceae bacterium
ATTTTATATCAGCAAGATTGTCAGGCAGATACATTGCCGTTGCTCAGAATGACAAAAGGTCACCAAGCAAGTCCACCAAGCAAGTCCACCAAGCAAGTCCACTAAGCAAGTCCACCAAGCAAATCCACTAAGCAAGGGCATCCAAGCAGGGCAAAGGCATCAACATTCAGTGTGCCAGCAGATTGCGTGTAGTGGCTCACAATGACCTCGTTACTCTGTTCTCTCTTCGTTTTGGGTGGTGGGTGAGTATGGAATAGCCATCAAGTGTATACTCAACACTCGTTACTCTGTTCCCTCTTCGTTTTGGGTGAGGGGAGGGGTTTGGTCGAGGAGGCTTCTTTTGAGAAGCTGTCTGAATCTAAAGGTGGAGGCAAATTCGCTAAGAGCATAAACCAAAAGGGCTACTCCGAATAGGATAAACATTAACCTGACCGTCTCAGAGGGTTTAAACATAATTACTACTCCAAAAATGGCAGTTAAAAGAGGACCTATATAATATCCCCAGGAGAGTTTTACTTTTTTTCGTGCATATATCAGGCTGATTATTTCCCCTACTCCAAGAAGGAAGAGAATAATGGCAAAAACGAAAAATATAAATTCTGCAACATGCCCTCGGAAAATGACAAGTACTAATCCCATTGTTGCTGTAACAAGCCCGTTTAGTGATACGAGTGACACCCTGTCTACTTTCCACCTTCCGGTACGGGCAAGGATAATAGAGATAATCCCACTCAGCATCAAGAGTAGTCCTATAATTA
This sequence comes from uncultured Muribaculaceae bacterium, assembly GCA_964432305.1. GTDB lineage: Bacteria > Bacteroidota > Bacteroidia > Bacteroidales > UBA932 > CAYSND01. The sequence goes on from CAYSND010000097.1 coordinate 759, forward strand.
TTATCATGGCATTTACGGTAACATCAGGCCATATTATCATTACAAGACCTATTATGGCTGCTACTATAGCTCTTGTATATCCATAAGAGCGGTCGTAAAAAGAGTAAATAACATTCATATTACTTGGTATTGCACAGTCTAAAATAGATTTTATTATTTCTCAAAAACATTATCGAGGGCTAGCAGACAAGCTCCGAGCACCCCTGATTTATTTTGCAATTTAGATACCACGACTTTAGTGTCGTTACTTACTATGCTAAGTGAGTATTTCCTTATAGAGGCTTTAATAGGTTGGAGAAGATAATCGCCTGTCTCGGCAAGTACTCCACCAATAACCACATAATCCGGATTGAAAAGGTTAATCAAATTTGCAATCTGCTTACCAAGCTCTGCTCCCATATTTTCAAGCATTTCAATGCAAAGTATATCCTCTTTCTCGACTATTGCATCCACCACATTGTGAATCGAAATGAGCTTCCCTTCTGTCAGACTTTTAGAGAGACAAGAGAGAGAGCCATCATTAATTCTCTCTTTAACTTTTCTTAAAAGAGCAGCCCCTGACAATTCAGTTTCGAGGCACCCTTTCTTTCCGCAGTGGCACAATATCTCATTGTCGAAAACACTCATGTGGCCAAATTCCCCGGCAAATCCTGATTTGCCACGATAAAGCTCGCCATTTGCTATAATTCCTATTCCAATGCCCCATCCAACATTTATAAAAAGCATATTTGTCTGTTTCCCCGGATAATACCTTCTGAACTCGCCATAAGTCATCGCACGAGTATCATTATCTATGCAGACATTATATCCTATCTTCTCAGAGAAGGTGGAAGCTAAAGGGGTCTCACCACCAAAATTGAAGATGCTATAACTATACCCTGTTTCAGGATTTACCCTTCCGGAGATATTGAAGTTAATATTAATGATTTTGTTTACATCTATACGCTTACTCTTATCATTTTTAACCCCTTCAATAAAAGCTTTTACTGCATCACATACCTTTTCAAACGTTTCAGGGGTGTTTTCAAATCTAAAAGAATCATCCATGGAGAGTTTTAGAAATTCTCCGGAGAAGTTAATCAAGCCGATATTTAGAGAAAACCATCGTATATCGACCCCCATAAAGTAGCAGGAATCGGGATTTACACCATAAGCATTAGGGTGTCTCCCTTCAGTTTTAGTCTCTATTTTCCCATAATCTAAAAGAAAACCCTCATCACATAGTTCATTAATATATTTGGTAACAGTTGGAACACTATATTCGAGTTTTTTTGCCATTTCGGGAATGGAGTTTTTACCTTCATGTCGGCAGTAGCTGACGATTTGCCTCTTTATGTAACCAGATTTGGTTCGAGAGTTAAGTTTAATTAAAGACTCATTCATGACTATTATTATTTGTGTACAAAGATAATAAAAATGGAATGAATTATCTCTTAATTCTTTTGATTTAGTTATATTTGTAAAAAATGCTACTCTGATGAAGCGGATTACTCTCATATTTTTTTTCTTTTTTCTTCTAGTACCTCTCTTTTGTCAAAGTGTTAAAAAATCCTATCTATGGTTGGACTGTCAGTCAAATTACAACAGACTCTCTTATCCTGATTCAATAGACTATTATCTTACCCGAATTAAAGATATAGGCTTTACAGATGTAGTAGTCGATGTTAAATCTATTATGGGCGAGGTTCTGTATGACAGCGAGATAGCTCCATATATGGGGGAGTGGAAAGGGGTGAAAAGAGAGAGAGATTACGATATGCTCTCTAAAATAATCAAAAAAGGGGGTGAGTTAGGAGTTGGGGTATATGCCTCTTTAAATCTCTTTTCAGGTGGGCACAATTTTTATGACAGAGGTATTATTTACGGAGAGCATAAAGATTGGCAGTCAACAGTTTATTGGCAGGGTAAAATGATCCCTATTAGCGAAATGAAATGGAACTATAATGGCATGTTAAACCCTGCTAACCCTGAAGTTCGAGAGTATGAGATGAATATTTTAAAAGAGTTTACACGGAAGTATCCGCTCCTCAAAGGGATTATCCTCGACAGGGTGCGGTATGACGATATTACCTCCGATTTCTCTCTTCTCTCTAAAGAACTTTTCGAGGAGTACAATGGTAAAAAAATTGAAAACTTCCCTGAGGATATCTTATACTGGGAAAACAATGCAGGACAATACCAATGGCGAGAGGGTCCTCTTTTCCCTAAGTGGATAGAGTGGAGGGCAATGGTTATCAAAACCTTTTTTGAAAGGGTGCGCAGAGAGTTGAAGGAGATTAACCCTCAGCTTGAAATTGGAAACTACACAGGAGCCTGGTACCCTACTTATTATTACCTGGGTGCAAATTGGGCTTCTGCCTCTTATGACCCTTCGAAAGATTATAAATGGGCTTCAGAGGAGTATTATAAAAGCGGTTACGGAGATTTGCTCGACATTTATATGAGTGGTCTCTATTATAGTCGTATAAAAAAACTTGATAACAATAAAGAGAATAGGAATAGTGAGCCAGCGATGAGTCCCGGAAATACTGATTGGTACTCTGTTGAGGGGGGAGCTGAGTTAGCTCAGATGGTACTCAGAGGGTGCAAAGCTCCATTCATTGCCTCCTTATATGTAAAAGAGTATCAAACAGAGGAGGAGTTTGCAGAGGCAGTCTCAGTTGCACTTGAAAAGAGTGACGGGGTTATGATTTTTGATTTAAATCACATTATTTATCATAATTGGTGGAAAACGCTGAGAAAAATTTTAGAAAACGCTCAATTTTAAATAAAGTTTAATAAAATTTGTAGGAGTTGGTAAAATTGTTTATTATATTTGCCATAATTATATAAAAAAGAGACACTAACCATATAAACTTTATATTAAGATGAAAAAGTTAAAACTATCAATCTTGTTACTTGCAGTGGCAGCATTTTTTGTCGGGTGTAAACCAGATCCCGCCATTGTGCTTCCACTTGATCAGCCCTCTACATTCACAGTTCCTACAGATGGAGTTGATGTTAATTTTCAGTTTAACAGCAATGTTAAATGGTCTGTTACTTCTGATGCGGAGTGGGCTACTATAACTCCTGCTTCAGGAGAACCGGGTGATATTACAATTAAAATCACAGTTGCTGCAAATCCAGATCCGGATGATCGTACTGCTAAAATAAAAATAACAGCAGAAACGGTATTTTATGAATTTACCATTACTCAAACTAAAAAAGATGCTATCACTCCCCAAGGTGATGGTAAATTAACTGTTGTAACTAAAGGGGGAGAGGCAAAATTCTCTTTCACCACCAATACTCCATGGGTAGCTACAACTACTGATAAATGGATTACTATTAAACCTGCCACAGGTGATGCCGGAGCTGCTACTATTTCTTTAACTGCTGCGCCAAGCAAAGATGTTAATGAGCGCAAGGGTACTGTAAAAATCACAGCAGGAACTGCAACTTTTGATGTATCACTTACTCAAGGTCAAATGGACTCATTGAGTTTTAAGAAGCAAGAGAGTTATATGTTGGACCATAAGGGAGGCAATATTACATTTACTGTCAATACGAATGTCCCCTATACTGTAACCATAGATTCAAACACTCCTGCTGAATGGCTGACAGTGGTCTCCACAAAGGCATTTGCATCTAATACCGTTACTCTTAACGTTAAAGCCAATACTACTTTAAACCACAGATTGGCAAAATTCGTTGTTTCAGCACAGGGATTTGCAAATGATACTACCTCTGTTATTCAGCTCGGTGCCAATGATTGGGCGGTAGATATGACCACTATTATGCAAGTTTCTCCTACTGCTCACGTCTCTATGGCAGTTTATGGAACAGAGTTATTCGTAGCAAGGGGAGATGAGAATAAAGTATATGTAATAGATGGACAGAAAGGTACCCTGATGAGAACTATAGAGTCAGATTTCGTAGTTGGTTGTATCAAAAATGATGATGCAGGAAATATTATAGTAACTAAACGTACGACTTGGGATAGTAATAAAGAAGACTATGCAGATGCATTCTTTGAAATTTATTCTATGCACCCTAATGGTACATTTACTAATTTATATGGAACTTATATTTGGGGTGGTACCCTTGGAACAGGGTGTTCTGTAAGGGGAAATATCAGAACTAAGGCTTTAATGGTTGTGCCTATAGAAGGGATACCCGCCATAACAGTTACAAATCAGTTCCGTGTTTTTGAGATAAACAATGGTGTTGTTACCCAGATATTATCAGGTATGAGTGAGCCAATGAGAGTTTGGGGAATAGGTGGTATGGATCCTGGTAACTCATGGGGCGGTAAAGGGTTTTGGAATACTGCCGCAAATAATTTCCCTCAGATAGTTCCGCTTGGAACCTCTATGGCAGATGGCTTTATCCTATCAGGAGTTTATTCGGAAAACATAGTATATAAATTGGGTGCTCCTAACGATCACGGACTTTGCGAGGGTACCCAACTGCTAACACAACGCCCGGATGGATGGGCTTACGGATACCAAGATATAGATGTAAGGATGTTAGGTACTAAAAGGGTTGCCGTGCTTACTCCAAGTACATTCTTCCCTCAATGGGGTATGCCTGGGTTAGTTAGAATATTCGATTTTTCAGACCTTGACGCCCTTGCTGCCGAAAAATCCGATATAGATAATACTAAATATTTAATGGCTCATCCTGATATAATTCCTTTCGCTCCAGTAGGAGAAGATGCTCCTGCCGGTCTTTCTCCCTCTTCAGATGTGGCATTTTCGTACATATCGCCTAATATAAGTCTATATTATATAGACCATAATTCGAGGACGATACAGAAATGGACTATACCTTATTCAACTACATCTCAAGCCCGTAGGTAAAATAGTTAATAGTTAATGAAAATTAGGGTGGCTAAAATAGTCACCCTTTTTTCTGCTTATAGATCACCAAAAAATAAGCCCCTTAGCGAGTATCTCTCCTAAGGGGCTTTATATTCAGGTTTCACACAAAAAGTTTACTTTGTAGTACTTGCAGCAGTAATGTATTTATCTATCCCGGCTTTTAGTTCATCCCAATAGTCATATATTTTTACATGTATCAAGTCAAATAAAAAGTACCCATCACCGGAGTTGATAGCAGCATCCACAGTCGAAGTAACTGCTGCACCTATATTACTACACCCTGTCGTATCCCAGTTTCCTACATCAGGTCCTCCTGCATATTTTACAGCCCCTTTAAGCACTGTCCCTGCTCTTTTACAAAAACCTTGTACAGACCATTCGCCTGTGCCATATATATTAGTTGCAGAGGCATAAGCACCTATTAAGAGGAAATTAAGGTGATCGGCATAGCCAAATTTTTGATAATTAGCAGAAGCCCATTTAGGGTAATAGGCTGCAGTATTATATTCAGGAGATGCCCAATTTACCCCATATTCGTAGTAGGTGGAGTACCATCCCCCCACATAAGCACCAAAAGTTATATTGGGATTAACGGAGTGAACAGCATTAGAAGCCTTCTCCACAAAATCGTGAATAACTTTAACCCTAAACTCGAGCCATGACTTGGAGTGTTTTGGCATATATGCCGGAAGTGCATAAGTCCCGGGGGCAAATATATCTGAAGGGAAATTCGTAACATTTTCACCGATATAAGTCTCAAAAGCAGTTCTCGTGGTTTTGGAAAAGTCAGCACCCAAATAATCAAATCGGCATCTGTCGAGGAATATCCCATCAACATTATATGCTGCCAACTCTTTGAGAATCCCTATTAAAAGAGTCTGTACTTCAGGATGGGCAGGATTTAAGAATTTGCAACTAAAGTCGTCATCATTAATATCCATAATATTTGTAAGTCCTGAGGAGAGGTTTATGGTGGAACCCCAATCCTTTTTACTTGGCTCCCTAAATAATAACCCTTGTTGTCCAAGCCCGTAAGGGTATTTCTCCCCCCCTACAAATGTATTTATGGCAGCATGGACTTTTAACCCCTGTTTATGCCCTTCATCTATAAATGCTTGCAGGTAATCCCACGTGGCAGTTCGAGTATAAAACTTATATGCAGGTCCATCCCAGTACGGGAGTTTAGTCGCCTCTGATATTAGAGATGACTTAAATAGAACATCTCCCATTGG
>CAYSND010000098.1:0-6740 GCA_964432305.1 uncultured Muribaculaceae bacterium
ATGGAAAGGTATGTTAATTTAATGATTGGTGTAAATTTGCACGACATTTGGTTCCAAAAGTATAGATACGAATAAAACTTAAAATAAAAAACGAAAGATGAAAAGAGTTAAATTCATTGTAACATTAATGGTGGCTTTAGTTGCTACAACCTCTGTTTTCGGACAGGGAAGATTTGGGAAAGATAGTGCAGAATGTATTAAGTATCTCTCCTATTATCAAGAATATATGAAACAGAAGAATATTAAGGAGGCTTCACCTCTATGGAGAAAAGCTATTTCCTTATGTCCCCCTTCAGCCAATCAGAGCATGCTTCTTGATGGAATGAAGATTATGAGAAGGGATATTAATCTTTATCAAAACAATCCTATTCGTAAAAAAGAGTTAATAGACTCTCTTCTGCTTCTCCATGATTTGAGAATGACTTATTATGGAACTCCTAAATATATAGGAAAGGCAAAGATAAATCAGGCTACCGATATGCTCACCTACATTCCCGACCAAGAGGAGAGAGTATATAAAACTTTAGGGGATGCCATTGATATAGGAGGAGAGGATGTTACCCCTTCTATCGTTGTACGTTATATGAACTATGCAAGCGAATTGTATAAAAAAGGGATAATTTTACCGGAAGATGTTTTGTCTTCTTATGCTAAGGCAGAAGGAGCTGTTGCAATTTTAGAGAAACAGAATCCTGAGGAGAATGGAAGGCTTAGAGAGGATGTTGAAAACCTCTTAATGCTTACAGGTGTTGCAAGTTGCGATAATCTTGTTTCACTATTTGGTCCCAGATATGAAAACAACAAAGAAGATAAAGCTGTATTAGAGTCTATTATAACACTTCTTACCTCATCAGAGTGTTTCCAAGAAGATCTATTCTTGCATGCGGTTCAGTCTTTAAACAAAGTAGAACCTACTCATACAAACGCATACTTGCTTTTTAAGCTCTATTCAATAAGAAACAACACCATCGAGGCTATTAAATATATGTATGATGCAATATCAAACGATGGTTCCACTCCTGAACAGGATGGCAATTATTATTTTGAACTTGCTACTTTCCTTTATAAGAAAGGGGTAAAACCTGATGAGGCTGTTGCAGCAGCTAAAAAGACAGTTGAATTAACCCCTCAATTAGCAGGGAAAGCATATTTTCTTATCGGCTCTGTTTGGGGATCTCAAAAATGTGAAGGGAATGATGTAGAGAAAAGGGCTCAGTTCTGGATAGCTGTTGACTATCTTGTTAAAGCTAAAAATGCAGATGAAACTCTTATGCAAGACGCTAACGTGCTAATAGCAGAATACAGTAAATATTTCCCTATGCAGGAAGATGCGTTTATGTTTGATATTATAGACGGAGCTACATATACGGTTTCTTGTGGCGGATTAAGAGAGTCAACCAGAGTAAGAACTCAGAAATAATCTATGCTCTCTAACGAGCTATACTATAAAGCGGTAAGAATGGTAGTAGTCATTATGATTGCTACCATTGCCGTATCTTGTAAGTCTAAGATTACCAAAGTAGCTGAAGTAGATGTTTCTGTTAAGCCGGAACAGACTATTGATACTATGACTATAGTTCAATCGACTTCAGGTGTGATGGAGTTTAGAGCAGAGGCTCCGCTTATGGAGAGATACCCTCAAAATAGTGAAACAGGTGCTGCTGCTTATGAACTTTTTCCAAAAGGTATAAGACTCTATGCCTATAACGAAGAGGGGTTTTTGGAGACAGAGATAATCGCAGACGGTGCAAGGCATATCAATGCCACCTATGATGAAAAATGGGAGGCTTATGGGAATGTTGTAATAAAAAATCATATAAAAGGGGAGAGAATCGAAACAGATACCCTCTATTGGAATAAAGAGGAGAAAAAAATTCACACACATTGTTATGTTACCATCTCCTCACCTCAAGGATTTATGCAGGGGTATGGAATGGAATCTGATGAGATGGCAAGAGATGCATATCTTCTTAAACCATTTGATAGCTACGGTATAATACAGAAAGATAGCACAAGAGTTGAATATATTGATTCTGTTAATTTTATTGGTCCTTTATACATCAGATAAAATAAAATTACTATCTTCGCACCCTATTTGAAAACAGTAAAAAATTATAAATAAAATGGCAGTATTAGAAAAGATACGCGTTAAATTAGGGATCTTAATCACAGTATTGATCGGCTTAGCGCTACTCTCATTTATCATCGATCCAAACACTTTAGCAGTTGCGTTTAACTCTTTTTCCTCTAAATATGATGTTGGAAAAATAAATGGTTCCTCTGTTAACTATAAGGAGTTTCAGGAAAAAGTCGATTATTATTCAAATATTTATAAACTCACCTCTGGCGAACAGGCTATGAACGAGCAGGTTAGTGAAAATATCCGCGAAAGTGCATGGCAGGATTTTGTGAACGAACTGCTACTGCTCCCTAATATTAAAAAAGCAGGTATTAATATCGGCGAGGAGGAGATGCTTGATCTTAGTCAAGGAAGAGAGATCTCTCCGGTTATAGCTCAGGAGCCTTCATTTAAAGATGAGACAGGAGCATTTAGCAGAGAGCGATTACTACAGTTTATTAAAGCTATAGATAGTGACGAATCAGGCAACTTGAAAATTTATTGGAATTTCTTAGAGACCAATATGTCTAGACAGCAGTATTTTACCAAATATGCCTCTATTCTCTCAAAGAGTAACTTCGTGAATCCTGTGGAACTTCGTAGAAGTATTGAGGAGAATAACACCACTTCTAACGCCGATTTTATCGTAGTTCCTTTCGGTTTTGAGAGAGATTCTACCATTGTAATAACCAAGAGTGAGATGGAGAAATATTATAAGGCTCACCAGAAAGAGTTTAAACAGGAAGCTTCTCGTGATGTGGAGTTTATGGTTTATGAGGTAGTCCCTTCAGAAAGAGATTTTGCTATGGCAGAGGAGAGTATAAATAAAGTTTATGATGAATTTACAAAGGCTACAAACCTTAAGAATTTCCTTTCTCGTAATTCAGATACCCCTCTTAACAACTACTATTTTAAGAAAGGGGAATTGAAAGAGTCTCATCCCGAATTAGAAGCTTTTGCCTTTGAGACTAAAAACCCTACCGTTCTTCCTGTATTCAAATCAAATGAACAGTATATAGCAGCTCGAATAAATGCTGTTAAAGAGATGTCCGACTCAGCTTTTGTTAATCATATTCTTCTCCCTGCCACAGACACTAAAAAGGCAGATAGTCTGATGAATGTTCTTAATAAAGGGGGTAATTTTACAGCACTTGCTTCTGAATACTCTCTCGATAAAAACCCTAATGTTACCCCCGGTGAAATAGGGTGGATGACTCAGAGAATGATGATTCCCGGAATGGAAGAGGTGCTCTCACTCCCTCTGAATAAATGTGTTAAAATGACATCAGACTACGGAATTCATATAGTTAAGGTTACTAAAAAAACTGCTTCTGAAAGGAAAGTTCAGCTTGCCCTCCTTACAAAAGATGTAATTTCGAGTAAAGAGACATACCAGACTTACTACGCTCAGGCGAATGATCTTGCATCAAAGAGTGAAGGTAAGATAGAGAAGTTCAATGAATTGGTAAATGAAGGAAAACTCCCTGTTATCCCTGCAATGAATATAGCAGAAGGATCTAAAAAGCTTTCTAAATATGAAAATGCAAGAGAGGTAAATCGTTGGATTTTTGAAGCCAAAAAGGGAGAAGTTTCATCTATTATAACAGTAGATAATAAATATTTCTTCGTAGTGGCTGTTACTGAGGTTCACGAAGAGGGTTTTGCTCCTCTTAGCCAGGTGGCTACTTCCATCACTTTTGCCCTTGAGCAGAAGAAGAAGGGGGATAAATTGTCTTCTGAAGTTAAGAGTAAAATGGAAGGGTTGACCACTATGAATGAGATAGCAGAGGTGCTTAACACTACTGTAAGCAGTAGAAACGATATTGCTTTCGGCTCGTTAGGTGCACAGTCTTTTGACCCTGCTTTGGTAGGGGCTATCGCAGGTGCTCCGGAAGGAAAAATTGTCGGTCCTATAGTAGGTAATATCGGAGTATATCTTATTCAGGTAAAAAACAGAGAAGTAGGTTCTTTCTATACAGAGACAGATGCTAAGACAAGAGCTGCTCAATATGCAAATTATCAGCTAAACTCACTTGGAGCAATTTTCAATGAGTTAGGAAAAATTGTTGACCGCAGGGCGAAATTCTTTTAATTGATAATTCTCTTCCAGATGCGGTAAGCATTTGGGCGTAGATGAATACCATCGAGAGTATAAACGGAGGCTAAGTCTCCGTTTTTCTCTTTTAAATCAGAAGCTATATCGAGATATATGTAACCCATAGAGTCAGCATTAGAGGATAGAAAAAGATTAAGCCCCTCCACTTTTTTATTTCTCCCCTCATAATATGGAGTTAGGGGGTTTACCGGAAGTGTGCTTTGAACATAAAGTTCGGTTGACGGTAAAGCCGTTTTAATGACCGAAATTAGCTCCCGATAAGTTTCCCAAAGAGTTGCCGCCGAAAGAGAAGTATCGTTAACAAAATCGTTTATACCGGCCATTAAATAGATTTTGCGAGGGTTCTCCTGAATAATATCGTCCACTCTTAACAACATCCCCTCCACGGTATCCCCGCTGATGCCCCTATTGACCACCTCTTTTTTCTGAAGAAGTTCACTCCACCAACAGTTATTGTTTAGACTATTCCCGAGCATAACTACCCCACCGGAGGTGTTTTGAAGAGAGTTAAAAATAGAGAGACGCGCCTTATAATGTGCCGAACGCTCTTTTAATGTGTCGCGATAATAGGAGTCAGAGTGCGAATCATTTACTGAAGGGTCATTTAAGGCTTTAAGTCTAATATGAGGCGAGAGTAGCTCTGCAATGAGAAAATACCCTTTTCCATTGATACGGACCCCATCATAAGTGAACTCCTCTGAAAGGTACCCGGTGCTATCACAAAGAGCTGCAGGTGCATCTATGTAGTGCTCTGCAAAATAGGTGCTTAGTTTGGTATTGATCTTTATAATGGAGTCCCGGAGGGCATTTGTCTCCTCCGAAAGGTTTTTAATGGCAATATCGGGGACAATTCCTACTACGAAGATTTCGCTGTTTTTAGATAATCTTGCTGCCCTGAAAACGACCTTCATAATATTTTCAGAGGTCTGCTGCGCAGACCCCCCTTTTTTAATATCAAAAAGTCCGGTGGAGATAAAAATTTTCGAAGGTTTGCGTTTTGCGATTTTATCTATTCTATAAAGGGTACACTCGCTTCCTTCGAGGGCAATCCCCCTATTTTTCACCCTTTCACTTCCATAAAAAGAGTTCCAAATCCCTCTGTCGAAAAAATCGTCTCCGACAAGGACAATATCCCTCTTTTTAATAGGGAGAGAGGTATATAGCTCCTCCTTCTCTTGAAAATAGGTCATCTGCCCATGAAGAGTGGGGTATGGAACCTTTTCTAATTCAACACTTCTGCAGCTAAAAAGCAGTAAAAGAGAGAGGATGGGTATCGAAAAGGTTAATATTTTTTTTGGTTTCATGGCAAAGAGAGACTAGACATTAAAGAGGAAGTGCATGACATCACCATCTTGGACAACATACTCTTTCCCCTCTATTCCAAGTTTTCCTGCTGCACGACAAGCCGCCTCAGAGCCGTAATGAACATAGTCTTCATATTTTATGACCTCTGCCCGAATAAACCCTTTTTCAAAATCTGTATGAATTACGCCTGCTGCTTTTGGAGCCTTGTCCCCTTTGTTAATAGTCCAAGCACGTACTTCAGGCTCTCCTGCAGTAAAATAGGTTTGGAGGTTAAGGAGGGAATAAGCTGACTGAATAAGTCTCTCTACTCCTGATCTCTCTAACCCTATCTCATTAAGAAACATCTGTCGCTCTTCAAAATCTTCAAGTTCTGCTATTTCCGACTCTATTTTTGCGGCAATAACAAGTATTTCCGCCCCTTCTCCTTCCACAGCTTTTCTTACCTGTTCCACATAACTATTTCCCTTGGCAGCCGAAGCTTCATCCACATTACAAACATACATCACAGGCTTATTGGTAAGGAGAAACAACTCATTCGCCATCTTCTGATCTTCCATATTATCGAAGATTACTGTACGGGCAGCTTTCCCTTGTATAAGTGCTTCTTTAAATTTAAGAAGGATATCGAGAAAACGTTTTGCCGCTTTATCACCCCCTGTGGTAGCCTGTTTCTGAACTTTGCTGATCCTGTTTTCCACGGTTTCCAAATCCTTAATTTGGAGTTCGAGGTCGATAATCTCTTTATCTCTGATAGGGTTTACACTCCCATCAACATGAACGACATTAGAGTCATCGAAACACCTGAGAATATGAAGAATAGCATCTGTTTCGCGAATATTGGCTAAGAATTGGTTTCCGAGCCCCTCCCCTTTACTTGCCCCTTTAACAAGTCCTGCTATATCGACTATCTCCACAGTGGCAGGAACGACCTTTTTAGGATTGACAAGGTCTCTCAGAACAATAAGACGCTCATCAGGGACATTTGTAAAGCCGATATTTGGCTCTATTGTGCAAAAAGGGAAATTGGCAGCCTGTGCTTTGCCAGAACTTATACAGTTAAATAGTGTCGATTTTCCCACATTTGGTAGCCCGACTATTCCGCAACGAAGTGACATAAATATTTATATATTTTAAGTCCGCAAAAGTAGTAAAAAAAGGGTTATATTTGGCGATATGAAACTTCGGAGAGAGATATTATGT
>CAYSND010000099.1:0-4036 GCA_964432305.1 uncultured Muribaculaceae bacterium
AAGAGAGTGCAAAATATATATTATGAAACATAGAAAACTATTTATAAATCTGACTCTTTCTCTCTTGTTAATGACATTTGCTTTCCCTTTGAAGGGAGAGGAGAGAGGGGACATCCCTATTAAAGGGTTCCACATCGACTTGAGATGCCAGGTTATGACTATGCCTGCTCTACGCGACTTTGCTAAGGAGTTATCGGAGTTTGGGATTAATACCCTTCTTATGGAGTGGGAGGCGACATTTCCATTCCATGATAACTATACTTTGTCAAACAGCTCTGCTTATACTGAAGGGGAGATTGATTTTTTTATTAATTACTGCTCTACCATAGGGATAGAGGTAATCCCTCTACAAAACTGTTTTGGTCATTCCGAATATATCTTAAAACATGATAGATACTCCCACTTAAAAGAGGAGAGGAAAGAGATCTCTCAGGTCTGTCCATCAAAGGAGAAAGAGTGTGTTGAGGTCTTCAGAAGCATCTTCTCCGAAATCGCCGCAAAACACCCGTCAAAATATATCCATATAGGGGGCGATGAGACTTATCTGTTGGGAAACTGTATAGAGTGTGCTGCCAAAAGTGCAGAGGAGGGGAAATCAAAGTTATTTGTGGATTATATTAATGCTATGTGCAAGATTATAGACGAGCTTGGAAAAACACCTATTATCTGGGCAGATATGATTATTAAACACCCGGAGGCATTTGGAGAGTTGCCAAAGAATATAATTCTGATGGATTGGAACTATGGGTGGAAAAATGATTATTTTGGGGATATCGGGAAACTTTATGCCGCAGGTGTCAATTTCTGGGGCTCCCCTTCTATTAGGAGTCACCCTGATAACATCTATTTAACACAATGGAAAAAGCACTTTAAAAATCAGGAGGATTTTATACCATACTGTAGAGAGAAAAAATATGGGGGGATAATAATGACCTCTTGGTCCACAGGGGGGACTTACGGGTATAAATATGATACCAATTGGGAGGTAATATCTTCATACCCTATAAGATATGTATATCCGCTTTCTGGGTTTAGGATATTAGTTGCCTCTTATGCTGCGGCATTAAAGAGCGAATCCTCCATAAATACCGAGGAGTTTATTAAAAATTACGCAATGGAGAGATTCGGTGTTTCTAAAGCAGAGGCTGAAACTTTAGATAGCATGTTTGCTCTTCCTCAAAATATTGTCACAAAGGGGGTAGATACGGATGGCAAAACCCTGCAGCAGTTGATTCAGGAGACTGAGGGTATTTATAAAAAGATTTCAAGTATTAAAGTTAAGAACAATAAGAAGGAGTTTAGCCACTATCCTCTTATGTTAGAGATAAGGATAGAATATTTAAAATTTAAAGAAATAGAGTCCAGATTTGAATCCAATAGTTGTAAAAAAGAAGATACTCCTCTTTTATTGAACCAGTTGGATCTATTATTAAGAAACTCTGCAAAAATTAGCAAAAAGTTTAAAGCCATTAATAAGGGATTTCTATACGACAAAGAGCTAAATGAAATATGTGGTTTAAGAGTCGAGAAGATGAATCAATTATACGATATCATTAAAAATATGGTTAGATAAAAATTTCTCATGAAAAGTGGTTTAAAAAGATATATAGTTGCACTTTTTTCTCTTATAGTGTTGATATTTTTAGGTTATGTGTTGTATTGCAGCCCCTCTACCGGTAGGTTTTTAAAAAAGGAGAAATACGATGTTTATTTACTTATAGGTCAGTCAAATATGGCCGGTAGAGGGTTTTTGTTGGAGGGAGATATGGATACTATTGAGGGGGTTTATATATTGAATGGTAATGATACCATAGAGAAAGCGACCAATCCACTAAATAAGTACTCTTCCATTCGGAGAGAACTCTCATTACAGCAGATGTCACCCGCATATGGTTTTTCTAAGGCGATATACCAGAAGAGAGGGAATAAAGTGTTGTTGGTGGTGAATGCAAGGGGAGGTTCCTCTATGGAGGAGTGGATGAAAGAGAATGAGGATAAAAATTACTATTCAGAAGCTGTAAGACGAGCTAAATGTGCAATGAAATATGGCGTTTTAAAGGGAATTTTATGGCATCAAGGGGAGGCAAATAGCAAAAATCCCGATAATTATATGGCACTCCTCTCTCAGTTTGTTAAAGATCTGAGAGAAGACCTCTCTGCGCCAAATCTCCCTTTTATTGCAGGAGAGATCGCACATTGGTGGGAGCCTTATGCTTCAAATTTTAATCCTATAATTAGAACTATTTCAGATTATATACCATACTCCTCTTATGTCTCTGTAGAGGGGTGTAAATCTGCCACCAACTCCCTTTCAGACCCCCATTTTGATAGGGAGAGCCAAATACTTATCGGAAAGAGGTATGCCGAGAAAATAATAGAGGCTGATTATTAGCCAAGAAAGCTGTAGGATTTAGGAGTTTCTGAAAGCCATTCCATAAGGAGTTTCTGAAACTTGGAGGATTGGCGAAATTCGTTTAGCGAATAATTTAGCAGAAACTCTTTTGAGATATTTTCAGGTGCCAGCTCTTGTGTAAGGATAAACTCTTTAAGACGCAGGTAGTTACTATATTTGTGCTCCTTAGGGTACCCCGGAGGAACTCTCTGTAGTTCTGTAGAGGTCTCTAATCTGAAATTCGGAGCAGCTTTAACAGCTTCTTCAAATCTCTCCCCCTCATATAAGATATTGTCCCTTATTGTTTTAATTATTCCCGAAGGGGGGAGGTGAAGACCTGTTGCGAGGATGCACTTTCCCACATATTCCCCCTCTGAAGGCTCTAAATGGATATAATACCCGGAGTTTCCTGATTTTCTTCCACCCGGGCAGATATAGGCACTCATCCAATACTTGTAGGGTTCTTTGTTAGGGCTAAAACGGACATCGCGATAAATTCTAAAACAGGCTGTTTTAGGGGTTTGAATTCCAATCGAACTATCGAAGGTGTAAATTCCCTCTATAACACTCTCTATCAATGAGTCAAACTCCGCTTTAGCTTCAAGGTAGATCTCTTTATGAGCATTAAACCACTCGCGGTTATTGTTCATTCTAAGCTCGGAAAGGAATTGGAGGTTCATTTTCTTCTAATTTTCTACAAAAATAATAATGATTTTGTATCTTTGGCAGCTAAAAATAAATATTATGAATGAAAGAGTAAGCGTTAAGCTAAGATTAATTTTGATGAATTTCCTTCAGTTTGCTGTCTGGGGGGCTTATTTAACTTCTCAAGGGAGATATCTTGCGGGGATTGGATTTGCAGAGAAAATAGGGTGGTTTTATGCAGTACAGGGTGTAGTTTCCATTTTTATGCCTGCCATAATAGGCATTATTGCAGATAAATGGATTCCCGCCCAAAAACTTTTGGGAATATGTCATCTATTGGCTGCCTCCTTTATGCTTGCAACCGGTTACTATGGCTTAACGGCAGGTATGGAGGCTAACTTCTCGATACTTTTCTCTTTATATACTCTTAGTGTAGCATTTTATATGCCTACGATTGCCCTCTCTAACTCCGTGGCTTACAGTGTCCTCGAAAAGGCAAAGATGGATACTGTTAAAGATTTCCCCCCTATTCGTATTTGGGGAACTATCGGATTTATCTGCTCTATGTGGTTTGTCGATTTAATTGGTTTTCAAGTTAATGCAAGTCAATATATCTCCTCCGGAGTACTAGGATTGCTATTGGGGGTTTATTGTTTCTCCCTTCCTAACTGTCCTATTATCAAGGGTGGTGAGAAAAAATCCCTTGCTGAGGCGATGGGGCTTAAAGCTTTTGCTCTATTCAAACAACGTAAGATGGCGATTTTCTTTATCTTCTCCATGCTCCTCGGAGTGGCACTTCAGATTACAAATGGTTTTGCAAATCCGTTCCTCGGTGATTTTGGAAATCTCCCTGAATATGCAAATACATTCGGTGTTAAGCACTCCAATATGCTTATATCGCTCTCACAAATATCTGAAACGCTCTGTATCTTACTAATTCCTTTCTTCTTACGCAGGTTCGGGATAAAGACGGTTATGCTTATGGCAATGGGTGCCTGG
>CAYSND010000099.1:4136-6738 GCA_964432305.1 uncultured Muribaculaceae bacterium
GCAGCTTGGGGACTCTTTGCCCTTTATGCACTTGTGGTCACTATTATGTTTGCAATACTATTTAAGTATAAACATCAACCGGCAAAAACCATCTAAATGGGTTTACATAAATCTTAAAGCCTTTGTCATAAATCGTGGCAGAGGCTTTTTGCTATCTTTATTCTTCAGATTCAGATAGATGCCATATTTCTTCATGATAGGGACTTTGAAGGTCTCTACAAACTCAATAAGGGTGCCGTCAGGATCTTCCACGTATGTAAAGTGTCCATTTGCCTCCCCCATGTCGAACTCCCTTCCACTGTCGCAGACAAATGAGTGTCCGAGGGATTCTGCAGATTTGCGCACCCCCTCCATATTTCTAATGTCGAAGCAGAGGTGGATATAACCCGGATCTCCCCAAAGTCTCCCTTCGTAGATTTTTACTGCTTCTCTCCACCCTTCTGGGTCTTTTTTCCCTTCGGGTTTTATTTTTTGGACAAGTTCAATAAAGGAGGTTCCCATAATTTCACAAAGGGGACCCATTATTGGCTTTGAGCGTTTTAGTAGCACCCTGCGCAGTTTTGATTCCCCTCCCGGTACCCCTTTCAGGTCTTCAAAAACCCCTGTTTGGTCATAGACAATGGTGTCATAATCGGTAAGTGTTCCATAGAACTTTATGGAGCGTTCCATATCTGAAACTCCGAGGATTACACCATTTGAGCCTCCGGTGTTTTTCTTCTGGTCAATAAAAACATAGTCATCCTCTTCTACTTGGAAAAGGTTCCCCCAAGGGTCCCTCAGGAAGAAATGCTTCTTCCCTGAAGGGGAGGTGACAAGTTTTGAAATCAAGTTCAATCCTCTCCTCTCAAACTTCGCAAAGGTCTCTTCAACATTGCGGGCTTTTATTTTGCAGACAAAAATCCCATAATCCCCTAATTGGTGTTCCACCTTTGGATAGTTCAATTCTCTTCCTCTCGGCTCCCAAACCTCAAATCCACCCCCTCCGCGGAGGTTTATTGCGAGGATTGCATATCGGGGTTGAGGTTTCCCTCCCGTGTAGGGGAGCATCTTCTCGGCTACCCCTTCGTCTCCGAAAATCTTAGTATTGAACCCGAAGTTTTCAATATACCAGGGCCATGATTCGGCAACGTTTTTTACTCCGATACCGACTTGTTGTATTCCACAAATTACTTTTTCCATATTATGTAGCAGATATTTTCTTAGCTAATTTATAAAAAAGCCAAGGGGTGAATTTATAAAAATAGACCATTAGAAGCTCTTTGCCTCCAATGAGTTTTTGTTTTTTCTCTTTTTCTATTGCCCTTAGGGCGACTTTTGCACACTTCTCTACACTAATTCCATTTGCCTGCCCCGGATCCATCTTCCCGTAAGCACTTCCGGAGGCAGTTACTGCACTCATTGAGATATTGGTATTGACCCTGCCGGGGATTAGGAAAGTGACTTTAATGTTCGGATATTCGAGTCTCAGAGCCTCATAAAAACCGATTAAAGCATGCTTCGAAGCGCAATAAGCGGAGCGCATAGGGAACCCGAAGAGTCCTGAAATGGAGGTGTTTACGGAGATGTGGGTAACCTCTGCGGAGAGGAGCAGAGTGCGGAACTTTTTAATAAGATAGACACCACCAAAGTAATTGATATCCATTATCTTTTTATCAATGGAGAAGTCGCTTTCAAGGGTAAGTGCCCTCTGAGAGATTCCGGCATTTAATACGAAGAAATTTGGTTTTAACCCCTCAGAATCTACATACTCCACCATGGAGTCTATTGTTTTAGTATCAGAGAGATCCATCTCGAAAAGGTATGCCTTAACACCGAGAGCCTCGCAGTTACCCTTCACTTTTCGGAGCGACTCTGCACCGAGACCTGTCAGGATTACATTTGTTCCTCTTTTTGCGAATTGATACGCAATTGCTTCACCTATTCCGGAGCCTGCTCCGGTGATTAGAACTGTTTTTTCTTTGAATTCTACCATAATAAATGCAAAAATAACAAAAAAAGAGTTTAAATTTGTGATATGAATAAAATAGATATCAGAATAGCCACAGCAGATGATATTAAAATCATTACAGACTTTCAGGTTACAATGGCACTTGAAAGTGAAAATATGGTTTTAGATAGAGAGGTGGTGCTTAGGGGAGTTACTGCTGTTATGAGTGATGAAGCCCATTACAAAGGGGTTTATTATCTTGCAGAAAAAGAGGGGGAGATTATTGGTTGTCTGATGATTACAAAAGAGTGGAGCGACTGGAGAGCAGGATGGGTTTGGTGGATTCAGTCCCTATATGTCCTTCCTCAGCATCGTCGTCACGGAGTATTTCGCACTATGTACGATTTTCTCAAAAAAACAATATATAATTCCGATGATGTGCGGGGCATAAGGCTCTATGTCGATAAAAGAAATGTCAGAGCACAGAAAGCTTACGAGTCTATCGGAATGAACGGGGAGCACTATACCACTTATGAGTGGATGAAATAGGGGCTTTTCGTCATATGTCAAAACGAGAAATTGAATGGTTTTTTATCTATCAAAAAGTATATTAAATCTATATAATATTCAATTACGATGCTTAATGTTGAGTTTATCAAAAACAACCCAAGCAAC
>CAYSND010000100.1:0-6629 GCA_964432305.1 uncultured Muribaculaceae bacterium
CCATCTGCCTGAAAGTATTTAAGGAGAATTATAACCTCCATGGGTTAAAAATAGTGCATCATTCGGAGTTTCTCGATTATATGATCAAGGAGGAGAAGATAAGTGTGGAGAAAGGGGAAGAGAAACTTGTATTCCACGACCCTTGCGAACTTGGAAGAGGGTGCGGAGTGTACGACTCTCCGAGAGCAGTATTGAACCATGCAGGAACTCTTGTCTCTGCTGAGAAAGAGTTCGAGGAGAGTATCTGCTGCGGAGGGAGCTTGGGGAGCATGACATTGTCCTATAAGGAGAGGGTTCCAATTACTGACCTTGCAATTAAAAATCTAACAATAAATAACCCTGATAGAATAGTTACTGCCTGTCCATTATGTTTGAAGACTTTTTCGTCTCGTGCCAATATTCCGGTGCAGGATATCTCTCAAGTGGTTTTAAATAAAATGAAAGAATAGATGGAAAATTTTACCCCTACAGATTATTTGCTGAAAACTTATGCTACTAATCGAGTTTATAAGGATACAGGGTGGCTATTGACTGACCCTGAATATGATAAACCTTCACTCATTAGGGCAATTTACGATAAGAAACAGCTTAACCTCAGAGGTGACAACTACGGTATTTACAAATTCGCAGACTGGATGCCTATAAACAGGATATTAGAGGGCTCTTCTGCCCCGATTACATATAGAAGCGAAAAATTAGCCGCTCATATTGGATTAGATAATCTATATATAACATTTTCAGGTTATTGGCCAGAAAAAGGTGCCTTTATGAAGACCTGCTCTTTCAAAGAGTGTGAGGCGTATAGTGTCTGTGCAAGGCTTCCACAAGAGAATAAAAGGATTCTTGTCGTGGCTTCAGCCGGGAATACTGCAAGGGCTTTTGCTCAGGTCTGCTCGGACAATAATATTCCATTACTCCTCTCCGTACCTGCAGATAATATTGATGCACTTTGGTTTGAGAAACCACTTAATGAGTGTGTTAAAATAATTTCCACCCCTAAAGGGACCGATTATTTTGATGCTATTCATCTTGCATCTATAGTAATAACCTCTCCTCGATTTATAGATGAGGGGGGGGCTAAAAATGTGGCTCGACGAGATGGGATGGCCACTACCCTACTCTCTGCCGCAACTCATATCGGAAGGATACCTGATTACTATTTTCAGGCTGTTGGGAGTGGAACGGGAACTATTGCCGCTTGGGAGGCAAATCTACGCCTTATCGAAGATGGTCGGTTTGGTAGTCATAAAATGAAGTTAATACCATCTCAAAACCTCCCTTTCGCACCGATGTATGATGCTTGGAAAATTGGAAGTCGAGCTCTGCTTGAAGGGAATGAGGAGGAGCTCAGGAAGTTGGCATTACAGATAGATGCTAAGGTTTTATCAAATCGAAGACCTCCATATTCAATACCCGGCGGACTATATGATGCAATAAAAGATAGTGATGGTGATATGGAAGTCGCAAATAATTCCGATATTTGCAAAATGTCTGAGCTTTTTGAGAAATTTGAGGGTATAGATATTCATCCTGCAGCCGCGATTGCATTGTCTAGCGTGATTAATTCGCTAAAATCTGGCAAAATAGAGAAGAATGGAGTGGTGATGCTAAATGTTACTGGCGGAGGTGAAAAGACGTTCAAAATGGATAAAAACCTCTTTTATGCTAAGCCTCATATTATTTTTGATACTGCTTCGGACAAGGAATTGATTGTTAAAAGAACAGAAGCTTTATTTGATTAATGAGACAGAGGCTAATTACCAAACTTAGAAATTTAAACCTAACAGTAAATCCACCTGTATTTTTTTCATTATTTACTAAAAAGAAATATAGTAAGGAGACTCTACGCTCTGACCTGATTGCAGGGTTAATAGTGGGAATCGTGGCTCTTCCTCTTGCTATTGCTTTCGGGATAGCTTCAGGAGTAACTCCACAACAAGGCCTTATTACTGCTATTGTCGCAGGGTTTATAATCTCATTTCTCGGAGGTTCAAATTTCCTTATCGGTGGACCGACAGGAGCCTTTATCGTTATTGTTTATGGTATAATTCAGCAATATGGTTTCGGAGGGTTAATGACAGCCACCATAATGGCAGGTATAATGCTTGTCTTAATGGGGGTCTTCAAATTAGGTGGAATAATAAAATTTATCCCTTACCCGATAATCGTGGGGTTCACTACCGGTATAGCTGTGGTCATTTTCTCCACTCAGCTTAAAGATTTCTTCGGTTTCCCTATTGATACCCTTCCTGCAGGATTTACTGCTCAATGGATATACTATATAAAACATTTAGGGAAAATAAATCTTTTGGAGGCTGGACTTGCTATTGCATGTCTCTCCATTATAATTCTTTGGCCAAAGACCAGCAAGGTGCCAGGGTCACTTATTGCAATTATTTTCGGAACAGTTGTCTCAGTTGTAATTACCTATTTTCCATCTATCCAATTAGCTACAATCGGGACTAAATTTCCCGAATTAGCCAAAGGGCTCTCTTTCCCTTCACCACAACTTCCTGATTTGAGTTTTAATACTATTAAGAACCTCTTTTCTCCTGCTTTTACTATAGCAATGCTTTGTGCTATTGAGTCCCTTTTGGCTGCTATGGTTGCTGATGGGGTTACAGGGAAAAAACACGATTCCAATACTGAGCTTGTAGGACAAGGGGTTGCTAATATTATTACTCCTATATTCGGGGGAATCCCTGCAACGGGAGCCATTGCCCGTACAATGACCAATATCAATAACGGAGGTAAAACCCCTTTAGTGGGGATTATACACGCTGTGGTGCTGCTATTGATATACCTCTTCCTTATGCCTTATGCGGTCTATATTCCCCTCTCTTGTCTTGCAGCAGTGTTAGTGATGGTGGCATACAATATGTCTGAATGGAGGACATTTAAGCAGCTTCTTAAAGGTGAACGAGGAGATGTGGCAGTACTTTTAATAACATTCTTCTTAACTGTTCTAATTGACCTTACTGTCGCTATACAAGTTGGGTTGGTACTTGCAGTAGTATCATTTATTAAACGTGTCTCTGATACATCGGATATTAAAGTTCTAAAAGATAATGTAATATCGGCTACCGAGGATGCTGAAAAAGCACAACTAACAGATACAGACAGACTTTCTGTACCAAAAGGGGTGGAAGTATACGAGATAGATGGTCCATTCTTCTTTGGGCTTGCATCTAAACTCGATGAGGTCGAAAGGGCGACAAGAAAGGATATCATTGTCAGAATTATTAGAATGCGAAAAGTCCCATTTATTGATTCAACTGGGATTAATCACTTAAATAACCTTATCACACGCTCAAAAAGAGAGGGGATAACGATAGTACTCTCTGGTGTAACTTCTCGAGTTAGAGGCTCTCTCGATAAATCGAATACGACAGATATTATAGGGAAAGAGAATATCTTTTCCCATATAATTCCCGCTTTGGCTCGTGCTTCTGAAATAGTTGCAAACGCACCACAAAAACCGACTAAAAAGTAGTGTTATCTACTATTCACTTGGCTCTTTACGAAGGCGTTCAGAAAGGAGCGGTATGATTTGGTTTACATCTCCCACTATTCCGATGTCAGCGACCTGAAATATAGGGGCAAATTTATCTTTGTTGATAGCAATAATATAATCTGACTCCTCCATTCCGGCAAGGTGCTGGATAGCTCCTGAAATACCAAGGGCAAAATAGAGATCAGGGCGAACAGTTTTTCCTGTCTGCCCCACTTGACGGTCATGACCCATGACACCGGAATCGACTATAGCCCTGGAGGCTGAAACTTCGGCTCCAAGCAGAGAAGCAAGTTCTTTTAACCTGTCAAAACCCTCAGTACTTCCGACACCTCGACCCCCTGAAATGAGGATCTTAGCATCTGCTATATCTACCATCCCTTTATTCTCTTTTACAGTCTCAAGAAGTTTAACTTTGAATTTACTCTCATCAAATTTAGGTTCAAAAACAACAATAGAACCCTTTCTGCCACGTACTCTCTCCTTTTTCTGCATGACACCAGGGCGGACTGTGGACATTTGGGGACGATGGCTTGAACATAAAATAGTAGCCATTAAATTCCCTCCAAAAGCGGGACGGGTCATTAAGAGCTCTTTCTCTTCAGAAATCTCCAACTTAGTACAATCCGCAGTAAGTCCTGTTCCTATTCTTGCTGAGAGACGTGGAGCAAGGTCACGCCCTATGGTGGTAGCTCCGAAAAGGAAAATACTAGGTCTGAATGCTATTATTACTTGGTGAATAGCCTGTGAGTACTGTTCAGTCAGATAATGTTCTAAATTTTTATGATCTACCACGATTACCTCATCGGCACCATATTCGATAAGGTGGTTAACTTTATCCGAAATATTATGCCCCACAAGTACTGCAACTAACTTCTCTCCAAGGGCTTCTGCAAGATCTCTCCCCTTCCCTAATAACTCGAGAGCAACTGATTGAATAACACCTTCTCTCTGCTCCGCGAAAACAAATACTGATTTATAAGCACTTTTATCCATTTCTTTCATTTTTAGGTGTTAAATAATATATTTCTCTTTAAGTTTTGAGACAATAATCCCAACAGCCTCATCACTATCTACTTCATATACCTCCCCTGCTTGTTTAGTGGACTTGGCAAAAGCTTTTAGAACTTTAGTAGGTGATCCTTTTAGACCAAGAAGTGACTCTTCGACATCTATTTTATCTGCCCCCCAGACCTCTACTTTTTTATTGTATGCTTCTACTATACCTGAAACACTCATATAACGTGCTTTATTGGCAGATGCGAGAACGGTAAGAAGACAAGGAGCATCTACTTGTAATAAATTATACCCCTCCTCTGTCTCTTTTTTGACAGTAAGAGTCTTTTTATTTTTGAATTTAATATCGGTAACATAGGTTATCTGAGGAATCCCTAAAAGCTCTGCAATTTGAGGTCCAACCTGCGCTGTATCCCCATCAATAGCTTGTCTCCCTGTGATTATAATATCCCACTTAAAGGTTTTCAAAGCACCCGCAATGGCTGATGAGGTGGCAAGGGTATCAGCTCCAGCAAATCTCTTATCAGACAATAAAATAGTGCGATCAACTCCCATTGCATAAGCCTCTCTGAGCATTACATCTGCCTGCATAGGTCCCATAGAAATTACGGTAATATGAGCACCATAGAGATCTTTTAGGCGGAGAGCCATCTCAAGCCCCCCTTTATCATCAGGGTTCATAATGCTTGGAACCCCCTCACGAATGAGTGTGCCGGTTACAGGATTTATCTTTATCTCAGTGGTATCCGGAACTTGTTTTATACATACTACAACTCTCATAATCAAGATCTATTTAAACAATTTTGCGGCTATCACCATCCTTTGAACTTCTGATGTGCCTTCATATATTTCGGTAATTTTAGCATCTCGCATCATCCTTTCAACAGGATATTCGCGTGTATAACCATATCCGCCATGGAATTGAACTGCTTTTGTGGTAACCTCCATAGCTGTTTCAGCAGCAAATAACTTTGCCATTGCGGCATCAGTGGAGTAAGGTACCCCTTGATCTTTATTAAAAGCAGCCTTACGAACCAGAAGACGTGAAGCTTCCACTTTTGTCTGAAGATCTGCCATTTGGAACTGAGTATTTTGGAATTGAGAGATAGCTTTTCCGAACTGCTTTCTCTCTTTTGTGTATTTAACAGTTTCATCCATAGCACCTTGTGCAATACCAAGTGCTTGCGCGGCGATTCCTATCCTCCCTCCATCAAGAGTCTTCATAGCAATAGGAAACCCTCCCCCTATTTTACCCAAAAGATTCCCTTTAGGGATTCTGCAATTTGTGAAAATAAGTTCTGCTGTCGAAGAGCCTCGTATTCCAAGCTTGAGTTCCTCTTTTCCAACCTCAAATCCGGGAGTACCCGACTCCACAATAAAGGCTGAAATACCCCTATTACCCTGCGATTTATCGGTCATTGCAATAATAATATAGACATGAGCACGACCGGCATTGGTAATAAAAATTTTACTCCCGTTAAGAACCCACTCCTCTCCGTCAAGGAGGGCTGTGGTCTGCTGTGAAGAGGAGTCTGTACCTGCATTTGGCTCTGTAAGACCAAAAGCTCCAATCCACTCCCCTGAAGTAAGTTTAGGGAGATATCTCCTCTTCTGCTCTTCATTTCCAAACTCCAAAATAGGGACAACGCAGAGAGAGGTGTGAGCGGAAACAATAAGTCCTGTGGTGGCACATGCTCTTGAGAGCTCCTCTATTGCAATGGAATACATTATATTATCCCCTCCTGCACCTCCGTACTCCGTAGGGATAGGAATCCCCATAATTCCGAGTTTTGCCATTTTCTCAACACTCTCTAAAGGAAACCTCTCCTGAGCATCTATCTCTGCGGCAATAGGTTTTATCTCCTTTTCGGCGAACTCCCTTATCATCTGCCGAAAAAGTTCCTGAGTTTTAGTTAAATTGAAATTCATTATTGAACTAGATACTTTTGATGATTATTGCAGTCCCCATACCACCTCCGATGCAGAGTGATGCAAGTCCTACTTTCTTATTGTTCTTTTTAAGTGAGTGAACCAAGGTAACTAAAATTCTATTCCCGGAGGCTCCAATCGGGTGTCCGAGGGCAATAGCCCCACCATTGAT
>CAYSND010000101.1:0-6516 GCA_964432305.1 uncultured Muribaculaceae bacterium
AGAGAATTAAAATTTTCTATCCATTTCTTCTCGTCAGAATTTAATAAGTCGTAATTAATAGCAGCGGTGCTGATTGGGATACGTGTCAGGGTCTCAAATTCATAGAATTCGTTAAATTCATTAGTTATCCAATGCTTGACCAATATGGTATTTTCGATTCTTACACCGTGTCTCCCTTCGCAATAAATCCCCGGTTCATTTGAGAGAACCATTCCGGGAACGAGCAAAGTAGGATTCTCCTCCATTCTTATGCTTTGGGGTCCTTCGTGAACTGATAGGCGGTGTCCTATCCCATGTCCGGTACCATGTAAATAGATTTTTCCCCCTGCAAAAATTGGTTCACGTGCAAGGATGTCAAGCTGGCATCCACGAGTCCCCTTAGGGAATTTTGCCATACTTAGAGCTATCATCCCTTTTAAAACCCTTGTATAATCATCTTTTTCCTCTTGGGAGAGTTCTCCCATAGGGATAGTTCTGGTGGTATCAGTGGTCCCTGAGATATATTGCCCCCCTGAGTCAATAAGTAAAAACCCTCTCTTTTGTATAACAGATGCCTCTTCAGGTGAAGAAGCAGAGTAATGAGGAAGGGCTGCATTTGCTCCATAAGCCACAATAGGATTAAAACTCTCACCTAAATATTCAGGAGACTCTGCTCTAAACTCCATTATCTTTTCTGCTATATCAGACTCAGTTAGCGGATTCTTAACATACTCCTCTTCGGAAAGATTTATAATATTCTCCTCTAAAAACTTAATAAGTTTAACCCATGCCTTACCCTCCTCCTCATTTGCTTTTCTAAATCCTTCAACTTCAGTCTCATTTTTAACAGCTTTCATCTGTGCTATCGCTCCGCCAAAACCCAAGTCGGATATTACTCCGGGGAGATGTGGATGTTGAAAGGCATTCTCCATTGCCGAAAAATAATTTTTAGCAGTTACTTTATTGCCGGAGAATATCCTAATATACTTATCAGGGAACCTGAAAATATAATCTGAGAAAGATTCATAATCTCTTAACTCTACCCCTTGATGAGTTAAATATTTCATTGCATCAACAGAGAGCATTTCGTGCCTGATAAAGAGCATTATTTTCTCTTTTGTAATGACAGCATAAGATAAAAAGAGTGGATTATAAGGAATATCGCTCCCCCTAAGATTGCAGAACCATGCTATTTCATCAAGAGATGTGACTATATAGACAAACGGAACAGGAGTATCTAAATGTTTGCAGAGTCTCTCATGTTTAGATGCCATAGACTCACCAGCAATAGACTCCTCCATTAGAGTTATAGTGTCAAATTCGAGGAGTGGGCGATCCTCCCAGATAGAGGTAAAAGGGTCTTGAATAAGGGTAGGAGTAAGAGGTGAAAGCTCTTCAACCATCTTAGAGTAGTCTTGATAAGAGAAGAGATCTTCGTCCAAAGCTACTATATCATCTTCTTTAAGGTTCTTTTTTAACCAATCTGAGATAGATGGTGTCCCCTCCACTTTAAGTTTCATTAACTCAATACCACTC
The DNA here is from genome assembly GCA_964432305.1 of uncultured Muribaculaceae bacterium. Classification (GTDB taxonomy): domain Bacteria; phylum Bacteroidota; class Bacteroidia; order Bacteroidales; family UBA932; genus CAYSND01. The sequence continues at coordinate 1,516 of CAYSND010000101.1, forward strand.
CCCTGTAACTCCTTTTCAGCCTGAACAAAATAACGAGAATCAGTCCAAAGTGCAGCTTTTTCTGAGGTTACCACCAAGGTACCTGCTGAACCTGTAAAACCTGATATCCATTTTATACATTTATAATAATCGGGAACATATTCTCCAAAATGAGGGTCACCGGAAGGGATAATCATTGCCGAGATATCATCTTCCTCAAGCAATGCCATCAAGGCTTTACATTTATCGTTCATACTATCTGCTATTCTCGATGTCTTTGTAATAATTATAAGTTCCAACTTTAAGCTCCACAGTGGCGGCTTCATCACAAACGATTATCCCCTTTGGGTGCATTTGAAGGATACTTATCGTCCAAATATGGTTTATCGCCCCCTCAACTGCATGATAAAGAGCACGAGCTTTATTATGCCCATTAGCCAATATAAGAACCTCCTTGGAATCCATTATGGTGCCAACCCCTACTGTTAGAGCCCTCTTGGGAACCTTATTTACATCATTATCAAAGAAACGAGAATTTGCAATTATAGTATCTGTTGTCAATGTCTTAATACGGGTACGTGAAGTAAGAGAAGAGCCGGGTTCATTAAAAGCGATATGCCCGTCAGGACCAACACCCCCCATAAAAAGATCCACCCCACCATAAAAAGCTATCTTATTTTCATATCTTGCACACTCTGCTTCCAAATCACGAGCATTACCATTAAGCATATTTATATTCTCTTCACGAATATCGATATGATTAAAGAAATTATTCCACATAAAGGAGTGATAACTCTCAGGATGCCCCTCATCTAAGTCGATATATTCATCCATATTAAATGTAACGACATTTTTAAAAGATACCTTGCCTGCTTTATTTTTTCGAATAAGTTCTTTATATGTTCCTAAAGGAGTGGAACCGGTAGGAAGACCGAGAACAAAAGGTTTTTCGGGAGTAGGGTTCGCCGCATTAATTTTATTTACAATATAGTTGGCAGCCCATTCGGAAACCTCTAAATTGGATGGTTTAATAACAAGTCTCATAATATATTATTTTTTAGAATTTTCTTTTAACAATACCTTAGCATTTTCAATAGCAGCATCACTCAATGAGGAGCCACTTAACATCCTCGCCAGTTCAACAACTCTCTCCTCTTCCGATAGTTGCTTAATTTTAGTCTTTGCATTAAGGAGACCGTCCATCTCTTTATAGACTAAGTAATGTGCTCCCGGTTTACTTGCAATCTGCGGAAGATGAGTAATCGCAAATATCTGCATATTCTGTGACATTTCCCAAATAAGAGATCCCATCTTATCTGCAATCCTTCCCGAAACCCCCGTATCTATCTCATCAAAAATCATAGTTGGAAGCTCTGTATACTTTGCCATAAGTGCTTTTAATGAAAGCATTACACGAGACAATTCCCCTCCGGATGCCACCTTCGAAACCTCGCCTAATTTTCCCGCACCGTTAGCAGAAAATAAAAATTTCAAAGTGTCACACCCAGATGAGGTCAATCTCTCACTTTTATTTAACTCAATTCTAAATTCCGAGTATGGCATTTCAAGTTCTCTTATGGAGCTTTGTAGGGAGTTAGAGAGAGTTGGAGCCGCAGCACCTCTCAGAGCAGACAACTCTTCTGCTAAGGAAATTCTCCTCTGGTCTAACTCTTTTGCCTCCCTCCTCAATAAGTTTAACCTCTCCTCTTTGGAGCCTCTATTAAGCAGAGAAGAATCGAGTGATTCACGCACCTCTATTAACTCCTCTACAGAGGAAGAGTTATGCTTCTTAAATAGAGAATAGAGGAGTGAGAGTCTCTCTTCCACGAGTTGGAGCTTATCGGGTGAAATGGAAATCTCTTCCGAAATTTTATTGATCTCCAACTCAATATCCCCAAGTTCTATTTTAGAGGCGAGCACCCTTTCAGAGAGATCCTCTAAAGCCTTCAGATACCTCCCCCCCTTTGAAAGCAATGCAGAGGCTTCTTTCAGGCTCTGCACCAATGAGGTGTCATATGGGTTCAAAAGAGCAGAGGTGGAATTTAACATTGTTTTTATCTCTTCGGCGTTAGCAAGACGCTTCTGCTCCTCTTCCAGTTCCTCAAGCTCCCCAACTACGAGTTTTGCATCCTGAAGTTGCTTAAACTGAAACTCATTGTACTCTGCCTCACTTGTCTCTGCTGCTATTTCACTCTCCAATCTCTTTATATTGTCAGAAATCTCTTTATATTTTTCAAAAATCTTTTTGTACTCTGCAAGCAAATTACCTGTTCCGGCATAATAATCGAGAATTGAGAGTTGATAGTCCGGGTCAGAAAGGAGAAGATGCTCGTTCTGGGCATGTATGTCGATTATTTTCTTGGAAATAGCAGAGAGTTCGGTCAGTGAGAGAGGCTCATCATTCATAAAAGAACGAGACCTCCCATTTGGAGAAATAACCCTCCTAAGAAGAGAGTTATCATCAAACTCCGCCTCCACAACACAGTTTTTGGTGCTATCCATAAAGACCGAAGTATCACTCTTCGTCCCTAAAAGAAGAGATATTGCCCCTAATAAAATAGATTTCCCTGCCCCTGTTTCACCTGTGATTATGACAAGCCCTTCTGGAAAAGAGATATCTAAATGCTCAATAAGTGCATAATTCTGTATGGTTAGTTTTCTGAGCATCCAAGCAGTTTTTCTATGTGGTCAACAATATCCTTCGCCACTTCTGCCTTAGATTTTAGAGGGTATCGAGAGACCTCTCCCCTATTGGAAATTATGGTAACTTTATTAGTATCTCCCGCAAATCCTGCTCCTTCGTCTTTCAAAGAGTTCAGTACTATTATATCTAAGTTTTTTCTACGAAGTTTCTCTTTGGCATTCTCCAATTCATTATCAGTCTCAAGTGCAAACCCAACATGAATAGCCCCTTCTCTCTTCTCCCCCCCTAAAGCTGCTGCAATATCTTGTGTTGGGCTAAGTTCCAATAAATAATCATCTCCTTCTCTCTTTATCTTCTTCTCCGACTTTACTTTAGGTGTAAAATCAGAAACAGCGGCACAGAGGAGCGTTATTTCGGGGTTCTTAGAATATAATGAAAGTGTCTTTTCATACATCTGATTTGCAGAAACCACTTTGTGAATTTTTATATTTGGGAATTTCGATAAGAGTGAAGGCGAGCCTGAAACAAGCTCTACCTCTGCTCCCCTCGATGCAAACTCTTCGGCAAGCGCATAACCCATCTTTCCGGATGAGTGGTTTGTTATATATCTTACCGGATCTATCTCTTCAATAGTAGGACCTGCCGTCATCAAAACCCTCTTTCCTGACAAGCTCCCCTCCTTGGAAAAAAGATATTTTATAAATGTAACTATATTATCAGGCTCCTCCATTCTCCCTTTCCCTTCTAAACCGCTTGCAAGCTCACCTGAAGTAGGCTCAATAACCGAAACACCGCGTTCTTTAATCACTTTTAAGTTTGATTGAGTTGCCGGGTGCTTAAACATATCCAAATCCATTGCCGGAGCCACTGCCACAGGGCATTTTGCTGAGAGGTAAGTAGTGAGTAGAAGATTATCTGCCACCCCTGTAGCCATTTTAGCTATTGTATTGGCAGAAGCCGGAGCTATAAGGTAAAGGTCGGACCACTCACCTAATGAAACATGACTATTCCAATCCCCATTTTCGGGGTTATAAAACTCTACAACTATAGGATTTTTGGAAAGGGTAGCCATAGTAAGCGGAGTGATGAACTCTTTAGCCATCTGAGTCATAATAACTTTGACCTCTGCTCCCTCTTTAATTAGAGAACGAACAAGAAGAGCAGCTTTATAGGCTGCGATACTCCCCGTTATCCCTAAGAGGATATGTTTCCCTTTCAGCATAACGATTACTCCTCTGCCTTACGATAAAAGATCTCTTTATTTTCAAATTCATTAATTGCCAAAAGGGTCGCCTTAGGCAATCTTTCATAGTGTTTAGAAATCTCTATCTGCTCCCTATTCTCGAAAGTCTCTTCGAGAGTATCTGCATAATTTGAGAACTCTTCAAGTTTTTGACTTAGCTCCTGCTTAACTTGAGCAGCAATCTGATTTGCCCTCTTTGCAATTATTATAGTGGACTCATACACATTGCCTGTAGGCGTAGCAATCTCTGCCAAATTTCGTGTCTCTGTGTTAGTGCTGACTTTCTTTTTTTCCATTGTTTTATCTCTATTTTTTCAATTGTTCTTGGGCATTTTTATATAATCCGTCAAGCTCTTTTCTATGCCTTGACTCCGGAAATTCTCCGACAAAGTTATAATAATCGTCAGAAAAAATCATATACCTCTCCTTCTGTCTTAAAGTGATGCTGTTGAACGCATATTTATAAGACGCCATAGCTGTATAATACATAATGTCTTCCCTATAAATATTATCTGCATTCTGTTTTAGGACATTTTTAAGAGCATAGTTTGCCGATTTATACTCCTCTATGGTATAATATAATTTAGCTCCTTCGTAAGCCTTTTTATCAATTCGCTCATTTAGATCTGACATCATATCTTTACACTCTTTGATATAAGAGCTATTTGGATGTTCAGTCATAAACTCTTTTATTATTGCGAGGGCCTTATAAGTAGGCATTTGGTCTAATTCCCACCTTAAAGTCTGCTGATAAAGACAGTCTATCCTAAGGTATTTTGCCTCCTCTGCAAAAGGACTCCTTGGAAAAATAGATATAAAGGAGTCAAAGCAGGGTTCAGCTGCATATATATCTCCGAATTTATAATGAGATAAACCGGTATAAAACTGTACTGTGTCATCTTGGAGTGTCCCTTTTGTAGCCAATTTTAGCGACTCAAACAGAGTAGCAGACTTAGAATATTTCTTCTGCTCATATAACTCAAAGGCTGTCTTATATTTTAAATCAACATCATCGCTCTCAAGCAACGCCTCATATTGGCTTTTACAAGAAGATAAAAGCAAAACCGTGAATAAAATAGTTGTAAAAATTCTGTAACGCATCTTGTTTTTTATTTCAATCTGGTCAAATATTAAG
>CAYSND010000102.1:0-5144 GCA_964432305.1 uncultured Muribaculaceae bacterium
CCGACACGGGTCGGGTTTGCGAAGCAAACGGAAAGACAGTAGTGTCGTGCCTCCTTTCCCCACCGGGGAAACACAAAGGGGGTGGAATATAGTAGCAGCGTGTATCCTACACACGAAGTGTGTGAACATAGCAGCGTGCCTCCATCACACGAAGTGTGTAAACCAAAGTTTAATCACATAAAAAGGACTGCAAATTAACCAAACGAAGTTTGGTGTTTGCGTCAGCAGACCGCTGCGGGTCGTACCTGCAAAGCAGGGGTAAAGACAAAAGCAGCGTGCCTCCATCACACGAAGTGTATAAACCAAAGTTTAATCACATAAAAAGGACTGCAACTTAACCAAACGAAGTTTGGTGTTTGCGTCAGCAGACCGCTGCGGGTCGTACCTGCAAAGCAGGGGTAAAGACAAAAGCAGCGTGCCTCCTTCACACGAAGTGTGTAAACAACGACTTACACATAAAAAGGACTGCATTTGCAGTCCTTTTTATGTGATCCGTCTGGGACTCGAACCCAGGACCCCAACATTAAAAGTGTTGTGCTCTACCGACTGAGCTAACGAATCTTTCCATTTCTTTTGAAAGGGGCTGCAAAAGTAGACAAAAAGAAATTAATATGCAAAAAAAAAGGGTTTTCTGCATTTGTTTTTTAGTCATATCTTTGTATTATGAATGATTTTATACAGAGTTTCAGGGAGTTCCTTTTCTCTGAAAAGGTGGTTTTTACAGAAGTAGAAGAGGAAAAACTCACTACTTTTCACTTTACGGAGTTTGATTTGAAGGTGGTGGCACTCCCCATTTCTTATTTCAATGAAGAGAGGGTGTCGGAAATAGCAGTGTTAGACTTGATTAGAATGAGGGAGGAGGGAGGAGTTAAAACAATTTTTCTATTCGAGGATAGGTGGCGTTTCAATAGAGAGGTGGTTAGTAAAAGACTCCTTGCACATTTGGGCAGGGGGGGCTCTCTCTTTGCAAGGAACTGCATTGTCTCCACATTGCCCTCCGATATGACTTCCTCTTTCTTGGATAGGTATCATTCCTACGGAGCAACAGATTACAAATATAGCTACGGACTCTTTTCAAAAGGGAGAGGTGAGGAGCCTATTGCCGTAGCCACTTTCTCTGCACCGAGAAAGATGAACAGAGATGGGGTATTGCTCGATTCTTATGAGTGGATTAGATATGCCTCCCTTCCCGATATAAGAGTAGTGGGTGGTATGGGAAAACTTATGCAACACTTTATAGATGAGGTCTCTCCTCAAGAGATAATGTCCTACTCAGACTTAGAGTGGTCAGAGGGTGATGTCTATCTTAAACTCGGTTTTGATAAAGTTGAGGAAAAACCTCCAATCTCCTTTATGGTCAACAGATTGACAATGGAGAGAATCTCCGAACAAAAAATCTTAAGGGATAGAAAATATCGTTCGCTCCCTAACTCTAAAGAGGAGTTTATTCGGATATCTAACCTTGGTAGCACGAAATATCTTCTTAGAAGGGAATAGCTCCCTACTATATAATCCGACACTTATTTTTTTGTAAGTTTGATTTGGGTTATTTCTAATCCATCCTTTTCTTTATTTAAGTCGAGATAGATATCAGGGTTATTAGTGGCTACTCCCGAAATAATGGCTTCAGCCACAGGATCTTCTACATATTTCTGAATGGCTCGCTTAAGCGGACGGGCTCCATAACGAGGATCGTACCCCAAATCTGCCACAAACTTCTTGGCTTTACTGGTAAGTTTGAGTTTATAACCTGCCTCCTTAACGCGTTCATAAACTCCTTTTAACTCTATTTCTATAATCTTCTCTATATCCCCTTTGGTAAGGGGGTTAAATAAGATCTGCTCATCGAGGCGATTTAGAAATTCCGGATTAAATGTCTTATTGATAGCCTTTTCCATTATTAGTTTGTTCTGTCCTACACTATCTTTCTTGGTGGAAGTATTATAACCTATCCCCACTCCAAACTCCTTTAACTCTCTGCTCCCTATGTTAGAAGTCATTATCAATACTGTGTTCCTAAAATCTATATGTCGTCCATTACTATCAGTAAGTCTCCCTTCGTCAAGAACTTGCAATAGAATATTAAAAATATCCGGGTGTGCTTTTTCTATCTCATCCAACAATACTACCGAATATGGTTTTCTGCGAACTCTCTCACTAAGCTGTCCCCCCTCTTCATACCCTACATACCCCGGAGGAGCCCCAATAAGTCTGCTTACTGCAAACTTCTCCATATATTCGCTCATATCTATCCTTATAAGAGAGTCTCGACTGTCAAAAAGATACTCAGCGAGTACTTTTGCAAGTTGCGTTTTCCCTACTCCGGTAGGACCTAAAAAGATAAATGTTCCTATCGGTTTATTGGGATCTTTTAGACCTGCTCTATTTCTTTGAATGGCTTTTACCACTTTAGAGATGGCATCGTCTTGTCCTATAACTCGCTCTTTAAGGCTTTTATCCATTGAAAGGAGTTTGTTCCCTTCAGAGAGTGCTATCTTGTTTAAAGGAATCCCTGTCATCATAGACATTACTTCGGAGATCTGTTCGGGAGTTATTCTAACTGGTCTCTTCTCCATTTTCTGACTCCACTCTTCCATTGCCTGATCTAAAGTCTCAGTATGACTCTTCTCGTAAGAGCGTAATAGACTTGCAAATGCAAAGTTGTTTTCACTTATAGCCTTTAACTTATCTCTTTTTATGGTACTTATTCGTTCCCCTAAATCCTGTATCTCTTCCGGAACTTTACTCTTCTTTAAATGGGCGCGTGCTCCTGCCTCATCCATTACATCAATCGCTTTATCGGGGAGACATCTGTCAGAGATATATCTGGTAGAGAGTGTGATACAAGACTTTAATGCCTCTTCGGTGTAGATGACATTATGATGTTTCTGGTACCTCTCTTTTATAGATTCAAGAATATAAAGTGTCTCCTCAAAGGAGGTAGGCTCTATCATAACTTTCTGAAAGCGTCTCTCTAATGCTCCATCTTTTTCAATAATTTCTCTATACTCGTCGAGAGTAGTGGCACCTATGCACTGAATCTCCCCCCTCGAGAGTGCCGGTTTAAGGAGGTTCGCTGCATCTAATGATCCTGCTGCTCCCCCTGCTCCTACGAGAGTGTGCATTTCATCTATGAACAATATGATTTCCCGACTCTCTTTCAACTCTTTAATAATGGACTTCATCCTCTCCTCAAACTGCCCTCTGAACTTGGTTCCTGCCACTATGGAGCCAATATCAAGTGAGACAATTCTCTTTCCAAGAAGATTCCTCGAGACATTGCCCTGTGAAATTTTTATTGCAAGTCCCTCCGCAATAGCAGACTTCCCCACCCCTGGTTCTCCGATAAGAATTGGATTGTTTTTCTTCCTTCTTCCAAGAATCTGTGCGACCCTCTCTATCTCCTTCTCCCTTCCTACAACGGGGTCAAGGTCCCCGCCTCTTGCTGCTGCAGTAAGGTCAAAACCGAAATCTTCAAGTAGAGAACCGCTCTTTTTCTTCCCCCCCTCTCTCTTATTTTTAGCCTTATTGATCTCCAAAGAGTCCCCCTCCTCTTCCTCATTTGTTGCCTCATCATTGTTGTTTTCAGAAGATAATGGTTCAATGCAGTTTTTGACCATATTGTAAGTAATCCCCATTTCGAGAAGGAGGCGTGTGGTGTAATTTTCAGAATCTTGAAGGATTGCAAGTAGCAGGAAAATGGCATCGGGGTCTCTAACACCCACCTTACTCGCCTCTACAAACATAAGTTTTAATGTCTCTTGCACCTCTTTTGAATATGTAACTTTCTCCCCTTCATCGAAAGGGATGGACTCCCCTTTGGAGAGGTAATCCCCAACTTTTAATTTTAAGTATGTGGAGGAGAGACGTAAATCTTTAAGGGCACTACACCCTGAGTTCTCTTTGTGGCGTAGTATTCCCAAGGTCAAATGGTCTGGAACAGTTATTAAACACCCTGTGCGCATTGTCTCCTCTTTGGCATAAATAACTATTTCCTGAATCTGATTTGATAGTTTAAATGACATAATACCTTTTAATATGACCGCTAAATTAAGGTTTTATTTTTATTTGCCCATTATTTTTTTTCTTACTAATTTAGCGGTTCGTTTAAAACAATATAAAGATAATAAAAGTAATGGAATTAGAGGAAGTTAGTGGCAGGATTGTCCAAGTGGACATCGAACAGGAGATGAAGAGTGCATATATTGACTATTCAATGTCAGTTATTGTCTCACGCGCTCTTCCTGATGTAAGGGACGGACTAAAACCTGTGCACAGAAGGGTTTTGTACGGAATGTATGATTTAGGTCTCACCTCGGGACAGGCTTATAAAAAGTCTGCCCGTATCGTAGGGGAGGTCCTTGGTAAATATCACCCTCACGGTGACTCATCTATTTATGAGGCAATGGTGAGGATGGCTCAGGAATGGAATATGAGGTATATGCTGGTAGAGGGGCAAGGGAACTTCGGTTCCATTGATGGAGACTCTGCTGCCGCAATGCGTTATACAGAGGCGCGTTTTCGCAAAATAGCCGAGGAGTGTCTCGAAGATTTGGAGAAGAATACTGTTGATTTTAAGAACAATTTTGATGATTCTCTGCAGGAACCCACCGTGCTCCCTGCAAAGGCACCCCTTCTGCTTCTTAATGGTTCTTCCGGTATTGCTGTCGGGATGGCTACAAATATGGCTCCTCATAATCTTTCGGAGGTGGTAGATGCAATTTGTGCCTATATTGATAACAATGAGATTACTGTCGAAGAGTTGATGAAGTATATTAAAGGTCCCGATTTCCCCACCGGAGGTATAATCCAAGGGTATCAGGGGATAAAGGATGCTTTTGAAACCGGTAGAGGGCGAATTGTAGTTAGAGGGAAAACCGATATTGAAGTCTCTGATAGTGGAAGGGAGGTTATTGTTATTACCGAGGTCCCTTATGTAGTGAATAAAGGGGAGATGATTGAAAAAATTGCGGAGCTTGTCGAGTCGAAGAAGATAGAGGGTATTGCCTATATAAATGATGAAAGTGACCACAAAGGGATGAGAGTAGTGATAAAACTCAAAATGGGTGTATCCGCGAATATTGTCCTAAATATGCTCTATAAATATACCTCTCTACAGTCATCTTTCTCTGTGAATAATATTG
>CAYSND010000102.1:5244-6502 GCA_964432305.1 uncultured Muribaculaceae bacterium
AATATGCTCTATAAATATACCTCTCTACAGTCATCTTTCTCTGTGAATAATATTGCATTAGTGGATGGTCGCCCTCGTCAACTTAATCTTATTCAGTTGATTAAATATTTTGTACGACATAGGCACTCTGTGATAGTTAGAAGAGCAAGATTTGAATTGGAGCAGGCAGAAAAGAGGGCTCATATCTTGGAAGGGTTACTAAAAGCCCTCGATTTTATAGACGAGGTTATATCTATAATTCGTGCATCATCTACTCCTCAAGATGCTAAGAATGGTTTGATGGAGAGGTTCCAGATAACAGAAATTCAGGCTAATGCCATTGTTGAAATGAGGCTGCGTCAGTTGACAGGACTGGAGAGAAGCAGGCTTCAGGCTGAATACGATGAACTTATGAAACTTATTGCCGATTTAACATCCCTTCTAGGTTCAATTCAAGAGCAGATGAATTTGATTAAGAGTGAACTCATAGAGCTTAAAGCCAAATTTGGTGACGCAAGAAGAACTGTTATCGAGGCTTCGGCAGAGGAGTTTAATCCTGAAGACTTTTATCCGGACGAAGATCAAGTTATAACCATCTCTAATCTTGGTTATATAAAGAGAACTCCGCTCGCTGAATATAGGCTCCAGAATCGTGGAGGAGTGGGTGCTAAAGGGAGTACTACTCGTGAAGAGGATTTTATAGAGCACATTTATATGGCTAATATGCACAGCACCATGCTCTTCTTTACACAAAAAGGGAAATGTTATTGGTTGAAAGTATATGAGCTGCCCGAGGGGGTAAAAGCCTCAAAGGGGAGAGCGATTCAGAATGTTATAAATATAGAGCCTGATGATAAGGTTTGCGCCTATATAAATGTTAAGAACCTTACAGACCAAGAGTACCTTGATAATCATTATATCGTCATGGCTACTAAGAGAGGAATAGTTAAAAAGACTACCCTCGAAGCTTACTCTCGTCCTCGAGTAAATGGGATTATTGCTATAAATATTAGAGAAGAAGATATGTTGTTAGATGCTGCTTTAACTGATGGAAATTCCGAAATATTTATTGCTGCAAGAGACGGGAAGTGCGTAAGATTCCACGAATCGCAGGCAAGAGCTATCGGAAGGAACTCTACAGGAGTGAGAGGCATCTCCATATCAGATTCAGATGAGGTAATTGGTATGATTTGTGTAGCGGATACTCCTGAAGCGAGAGAATTGCATAACATCCTTGTGGTTAGTGAGAATGGATATGGGAAGAGATCTTTAGTCGATG
>CAYSND010000103.1:0-6450 GCA_964432305.1 uncultured Muribaculaceae bacterium
AATTTAAGGATGGAGTTTTGCCATTTGGTGGTGTCGATGTGTGTGTAGATTTCGGTGGTAAGGATGGATTCGTGCCCTAACATCTCTTGTACGACACGGAGGTCGGCACCATTCTCTACAAGATGCGATGCGAATGAGTGACGGAAGGTGTGAGGGGAGATAACTTTATCTATACCTGCCATTGCTGTCTGTTTTTTAACAATCAGGAAGACCATTTCACGACTCATTTTACCACCTCTACGATTTAAGAAGAGGATATCCTCAGATTTGTTTTTCAAAGAGGGTTTGGAAGATGCTGCGAATTTTCTCCGACTATGAGTTGCATAGAGAGTAACTGCTTTTATAGCAGGCTCACCGATCGGGACAAGTCTCTGCTTACTCCCTTTCCCTGTTACGCGAATAAACCCCTCCTCGAAGAAAAGATCGGAAATGTGTAAGTTAACTAACTCGCTTACCCTTAGTCCACATGAGTATAGTACTTCAAGTATAGCCCGATTACGATGTCCCTCCGAGAGAGAGAGATCCACAGACTCTATAATCTTCTCAATCTCCTCAACAGAAAGCACATCAGGTAATGAGCGGGACATTTTGGGGGAGTCGAGCAGTTCACATGGATTCTCTTTGAGTTTCCCCTCCATCTCTAAGAATTTATAGAAAGCCTTTGCGGAGGAGATCAGGCGTGCCTGTGTCCTTTTAGAGATCCCTTTTTCGGACTGAGATTCGAGAAAATCAATAAGATTTTGACCTGTTACTTCAACAGGTGGAATAGAACCTTGTGTCAAAATAAACCCTTTCAGCTTATTGAGGTCGGAAGAGTATGATACGATAGTATTTTCTGAGAGAGACCTCTCTAAGCGGAGATACGACCTAAAGTCGGCAAGATCAGCATCCCACATGTTTTGTTTCATTGTAGCCCCACGCAGACTCGAACTGCGATTTAAAGTTTAGGAAACTTCCGTTCTATCCCTTGAACTATGGGGCCGTTTTATCTTATTTTCAGCTATTTGCGTGGTATATTTCTGTTAATCAATTTCACTTTTGTAAAACAGTTGTAAAACTTCACAAATCATCATCCCTGTACTATAGAACCATCTTAATTCGCAAATATAGATAAAAAATTCTTTATCAAATTACTCCTTGCGGAGATTTCTGTTTTATAAATCATATTGGCAATAGCTTTTGAGGAGGAGGCTCCGTGTCCTATAAAGACAGGCATACCGATTCCTAAAATCTGGGTACCACCATATAGTTCATAATCAAATCTCTCCATATATTTATTTTTCACTCCGAGAGCGGTGAAGAGATCATACATCGCTTCAGCCTGTTTTATACAGACATTTCCTACAAATCCATCGGTAACCAACACATCTGCAATATCTCCTCTGAAAAGGTGATTAGCCTCCATATTACCCACGAAATTCAAATCTGAATCGAATGAGAGGAGTTTATATGCCTCTTGGTTTACAATATTCCCCTTCTCCTCTTCACCCCCTATGTTTAGGAGTGCTATTCTTGGACTCTCTATACCAAATATGGTTTTAGCATAGATATTTCCGAGTTGTGCAAATTGCAATAGGAAATCTGCTTTACAATCGGAGTTAAGTCCTACATCGAGAATCAACATTTTTCCCCCTCCCAAGAGAGGTATTTCAGCAGAGATGCATGGGCGTAAGATTCCGTTAATCGGCTTGATGGTGTGTGTGGAGCCCATTAGCATTGCACCGGTATTACCTGCAGAGGCGAAAGCATCTATCTCTCCCTTAGCTAACATATTGTACCCCACTACGATAGAGGAGTCTCTCTTTTTCATATATGCGCTTACGGGGTGCTCTCCCATCATAATGGTCTGGGTGCAGTTAATGACAATAAAATTACCGAGATCTGCCTCTTGCTGACGACATATCTCGGCTATTTTAATTTTATCTCCTATAAGGTAGAGTCGAACATCATCGGGAAGGTGTTTCTGAGCTTCAATAGCCCCTATCACCACATTTTGTGGAGCATAGTCTCCACCCATTGTATCGACTCCGATTCTAATCATAATCGGAAAGGATTACGATACTTTCTTCTCTACTATAAGACGACCTCTATAATATCCGCACTCAGGACAAAGATGATGATACATTACTGCAGCACCACAGTTTGAGCAACTTGAAAGTGTAGGAGCATCTAGTTTATCGTGAGTCCTACGTTTGTCTCTACGCTGTTTAGAGACTTTATGTTTAGGATGTGCCATAAATATTTATTTTTAATTATTTTTCAAAAATTCACTCATTTTCTTTAGCATAACGGGATCGCATTCCCCCTCAGGATGGACTCTTTTAAGAGGGAGTGAGAGTACCACGTAGTCATAAAAGACCTGGCTCAAATCTACCTCTCCATCATTCTTTCCAAGAACGATAACATCTCCATCATCCTCCTCTTCCTCATCAGCAAAAGATGAAAATTTAACGGTAAAAGGGACGGAGAAATTTACGGGTAATGTCAAGTCAGCAAGACATTTATCACACTCCACCACCACTGTACCGTTCATATCACAAACAACTTTAATCCACCCCGATACTTTCTCTACCTCCACAACCGCCTTCAAGTCAGCATCTAAAATGATATCACTCCCAAATGACTCGAAGAATGAGCCGTCCAAACTATACTCCAGAGTATGTTTCCCTGAAGTTAACCCTTTAATATCTATTAAATACTCCATAACTCCTTCTTCTTTCTTCGCTTGGGGGCGCAAAGATATAAAAAATTTTATAATCTCTTAACCTTTTCTCCGTTTTCTTTCATTTTCATCCAAAAAAATCTTTCTTATCCTCATAGATTTCGGAGTAATCTCCACTAATTCATCGTCTTGGATATATTCCAATGCCTCTTCGAGTGAAAAGACAATGGGGGGAGTAATTACTGCTTTATCATCAGTACCTGAGGCGCGAATATTGGTGAGTTTCTTGGTTTTACAAACATTGATTGTAAGGTCCTCCCCTCTTGTATGCTCTCCTACCACCTGGCCTGCATATATTTCATCTCCGGGGAAGACAAAAAACTTCCCTTTGTCCTGGAGCTTATCCATTGCGTAAGCAACTGCCAATCCCGTCTCTATTGCCACGAGAGAACCATTGTTTCTCTTCTCGATCTCCCCTTTGTAGGGTTCGTACCCCTTGAAACGGTGCGCAATAACTGCCTCTCCTTGAGTGGCAGTCAGGAGATTGCTCCTAAGACCAATAAGTCCCCTTGCAGGGATATCAAAATCGAGGTGGGTGCGCTCCCCTCTTGTCTCCATGTGGAGAAGCATTGCCTTACGGCGGGTAGCCATCTCGATTGCACGCCCTGCCATCCCCTCCGGAATATCTATTGTAAGGTGCTCGACAGGCTCACAACGCACCCCACTTATGTTTTTATCTAAAACCTTTGGTTGTCCTACCTGAAGTTCAAACCCTTCACGCCTCATTGTCTCAATAAGAACCGAAAGGTGAAGAACCCCACGACCATAAACAATAAAGGAGTCAGAACTCATCCCCTCTTTAACCTTCAGTGCCAAATTCTTCTCAAGTTCCTTCTCGAGGCGCTCTTTCAGGTGACGCGAAGTAACATATTTCCCCTCACGGCCAAAAAACGGAGAGTCATTGATAGTGAAGAGCATACTCATTGTCGGTTCGTCAACGGAGATGGGGGGAAGCTGCTCAGGATTCTCATAATCGGCAATGGTGTCCCCTATTTCAAACCCCTCAATCCCCACAACAGCACAAATATCTCCGCAACCCACTTCTGACACTTTCTTCTTCTCAAGCCCTTCAAAAACCATTAACTCCTTGATTTTCTGCCTCTCCACAGAGTGGTCATGTTTACACAATGAGACATTCTGCCCCGATTTAAGGCTTCCGCGGGTGATTCTGCCTACGGCAATTCTCCCTACGTAAGGGGAGTATTCCAATGATGAAATAAGCATTTGGGGAGTCCCCTGAACCTCTTGTGGTGCAGGAATTTCTGACAATATCATATCCAACAATGGGGTAATATCCGTAGTGGGTTTCCTCCAATCGAGGGACATCCACCCCTGCTTCGCACTACCGTAAACTGTTTTGAAATCGAGTTGATCCTCTGAAGCATCTAAGGAGAACATCAGGTCGAAGACCTGCTCATTTACCTCATCGGGGCGACAATTGGGTTTATCCACCTTATTAATGACCACTATCGGTTTTTTACCCATCTCTATTGCTTTTTGAAGCACAAACCTTGTTTGAGGCATTGTCCCTTCAAAGGCATCCACAAGTAGCAGAACGCCGTCTGCCATATTCAGCACCCTCTCCACCTCTCCACCGAAGTCGGAGTGTCCTGGGGTATCTATGATATTGATTTTATTGTTCTTATAAGGTACGGAAACATTCTTAGCGAGGATAGTGATTCCGCGCTCCCTCTCCAAATCATTGCTGTCCAATATAAGTTCACCCAGTTTCTCGTTGTCACGAGCAAGTTTTGCCTGGTATATCATTCTGTCCACCATAGTAGTTTTGCCATGGTCAACGTGGGCGATAATCGCTATGTTTCGTATATTTTGCATAATTGAGGCGCAAAAGTACACATAAATCGGATAGATTGATTATAAATGCGAGGTTTTTTTTGTATTTTTGCGAACAAATTTTTACACAAAATGACTGAGAAGATTATCATCCTCGATTTCGGTTCACAACTGACACAGCTAATAGGCAGGAGATTACGAGAGTTTAATGTCTATTGCGAAATTCATCCTTATAACAAAATTCCTGCATTTGATAGCTCCGTGAAGGGGGTAATTCTCTCCGGCAGCCCATTTTCAGTAAGGGAGAAAGAGGCACCGCAAATCGATCTTTCATCCATTAAAGGGAAATTTCCCCTCTTGGCCATCTGCTTTGGTGCCCAATACCTTGCAAAAGAGTTGGGTGGTGCAGTGGAATCTTCGGAGAGTCGTGAGTATGGAAGGGCAATGCTTGAGCACTCCGGCACCTCTCCCCTTTTCAAAGGGGTCCCCACGAAGTCGCAAGTTTGGATGTCCCATGGGGACACCATTACCAAACTCCCCTCGGGGGCAGTAAAGATTGCCTCAACTGAGGATGTTGAAAATGCAGCATATTGTTTTGAAGGGGAAAAAACCTATTGTGTCCAATTTCACCCTGAAGTTTTCCATTCGGAGTTCGGTTCCACAATGCTCTCGAACTTCGTTCTCGGGGTCTGCGGTTGCTCCGGAGACTGGACACCTGCCTCTTTCATAGAGAGTTCGGTGGCAGAGATTAAAAAGAGAGTGGGTAAAGACAATGTCATACTCGGACTTTCAGGGGGAGTGGACTCTTCAGTGGCGGCAGTTCTTCTCAATAAGGCAATTGGTTCTCAATTAACCTGCATCTTCGTGGATACAGGGCTCCTTAGAAAAGATGAGTTCACCTCAGTACTCGCCTCCTATAAAGATATGGGACTTAATGTCATCGGAGTCGATGCTTCAGATAATTTTCTAAATGCGCTTGAAGGGATTACCGATCCTGAACAGAAAAGAAAAGCTATTGGGAAAACCTTTATTGAGGTTTTCGATGCAGAGGCCGCAAAGATAAAGGATGCTTCATGGCTTGCTCAGGGGACTATTTATCCCGATGTAATCGAGTCTGTTTCAGTTAAAGGTCCCTCTGCTACCATTAAATCACACCATAATGTGGGGGGGCTTCCAGATGAGATGAAACTAAAAATCATTGAACCCCTAAGGACACTTTTTAAAGATGAAGTGCGCCGTGTGGGGCGTTCTCTTGGGATAAAAGATGAGCTTATCTCTCGTCATCCATTCCCTGGTCCCGGCCTTGCCATCAGGCTTATCGGTGAGATTACTCGTGAAAAATTGGCAATATTGCGCGAAGCAGACGATATCTATATCCGCTCTCTTCGTAATACACCCGCCTCTGAATACCTCCTTGCGACCCAGTCCAAAGCTCTTGCAACCGGAGAGAACCCCTCTCTATACAATGCAGTTTGGCAGGCAGGGGCTATTCTGCTCCCTATCCGCAGTGTCGGGGTAATGGGGGACGAACGGACCTATGATTACACCATTGCACTCCGTGCAGTTATCTCCACAGACGGAATGACCGCAGACTGGGTTCATCTCCCCTACGACTTCCTTGCAAAAGTCTCTAATGATATAATTAATAAAGTCAAAGGAGTAAACCGAGTAGTTTACGACATCTCCTCCAAACCCCCCGCAACTATTGAGTGGGAGTAGATTAAAACCTCTCTATTATTTCCAAACACATCCGGGCATTATGATACGGGCATTTCCAGAAGCCGGCTTTGTCGTCTTTTTTGTTGATATTACTTTTTAGGTATAAAGCTCATTATGAACTCCCATCTCTTAACTCCCCAGTCTTTTTCATTCCAAACATCGTGTCCTCTGTTCGGGAAGACCATGTACTTTTTTTCACTCTTTATATTATTGTA
>CAYSND010000104.1:0-6382 GCA_964432305.1 uncultured Muribaculaceae bacterium
GCACTCCCTTTCGAGGTTCCTAAGGAGGCAGCAAGACTTGCGGTGGCTGCGACTACCTGTGTGGGACTCGATTTTGCCGGCATTGACCTCCTTTTTACAGAGGAGTATTCCCCTAAGGAGGGGGGCAAGTATAGTGGCGGGTTTACCATTTGTGAGGTTAATGGCAATGCCGGATTCAGAACCCTCTCCGCTGTTAATAACTTACGAGGGGGCTCAAAACTTCCCGACATTCCCGATCTACTAATTAAGAGAATATTGAACAAGTTAAAATACTAATTTTTATGAAACATCTAAAACTAACCTTAGCATCATTGCTACTGATTGCAGGCGTGCATTACTCCTTCGCCTGTACAAACCTTATTGTAACCAAAGGGGCGTCTAAAGATGGCTCCGTCATGGTCTCTTATGCTGCCGATAATAGCTCGCGTTACGGAACGCTCGTTTACTATCCGGCAGGAAAATATAAACCGGGTACTATGACCCCTGTAATCCAATGGGGAAGAGAGAGACTCCTCGGAGAGATTCCACAAGCCCCTTATACTTATGGTGTCATGGGTAATATGAATGAGCATCAGCTCGTCATCGGAGAGACCACTTTCGGAGGGCGCGAAGAGATGGTGGACTCCACGGCTATTCTCGATTATGGCTCCATTATCTATTTTACTCTTCAGCGGGCTAAAACAGCGCGTGAAGCTATTAAAGTTTATACTGATCTTGCAAATAAATATGGCTACTGGTCAAGTGGAGAATCTATTTCGATTGCCGACCCAAATGAGGCTTGGATTCTCGAAATAATCTCCAAAAAGCAGAAGATGGAGTGGGTAGATGGGAAGAGAATTAATGTAAACAGAGGTGTTCTTTGGGTAGCAGTAAGAATCCCCGATGGATACATCTCTGCTCATGCCAACTGTGCGAGAATCGCCACATTCCCCCTTAATGACCCCGAAAACTGCCTCTATGCACCTGACCTGATTTCTCAGGCTCGTGATATGGGACTTTATGAGGGTAAAGATGAGGACTTTAGCTTTGCTGACACTTTCTGCCCCCTCGATTTCTTTGCGTTAAGGGCTTGTGAAGCACGTGTTTGGAGTTTCTTTAATAAGCATGGAGATTTCGATTCTGAGAAATATCTCGATTTTGCCTCAGGACATAATACCAAAAACCGTATGCCTCTCTATGTTAAGCCTAAAGCGAAACTCTCTGTAAAAGACCTTGCCGATATGATGCGTGACCATTATGAAGGGACCCCTTTTGATATGACCAAAGATATCGGAGCAGGTGGAAACGAACTCCCTTATCGTTGGAGACCAATGAGTTATCAAGTGGACAGTGTTAAATATATTCACGAAAGGGCTATTGCCACACAGCAGACAGGTTTCTGGTTTGTAGGACAATGCCGTTCATGGCTCCCTAATGAGGTGGGTGGAGTGCTTTGGTTCGCAGTGGATGATGCAGGAACCTCCCCTTTAACCCCCGTTTATTGTTCTTCAACCAAAGTTTCAGAACATTATGCTTATGGAAATGGCAGTATGCTTAAATACTCCCCGACCTCTATGTTTTGGATGGTAAACAGAATTGCACACTTCTCCTATCTTCGTTATAATCACATCGGTGCGGAAGTCCGCTCGGTAATAGATACCCACGAAAATGAGATGATTGCTAAAGAGGAAAATTACTCTAAGAGTATTGCAAATATGTTTGGAGAAAAAGCAAACCTCTCACCTAAGGAGAGAAAAACAATGGTAAAAAAGGCAACTGAATTCTCTCTTAATGAGGCAAGTGCACTCTTCTCCAAATGGGATGCTCTCGATAAATACCTATTGTTAAAATATCTCGACGGAGGGACCAGAGTTCAGAATGAAGATGGTTCTTTTAAGGACAATGGGTGGTCTAAAAACATCCCTGCAGGTGCCAAGGGACCCGGATACACCGAAAAGTTCCTTAGGGCAATCGTTAATGATACCGGAGACAAACTAAAAAGCAAATAACTCGTAACTCTTAAATATATAATCGTATGAAACGAATATTTTTAATCCTATCTCTTTTTGTACTCTCTTTTTCATTGACTGCACAGAATGGAGGGATCTCTGCGGAGATGCTCTCACAAATTAAAAAAGGGTATGCAAACACCCCTGAGGATAAAGCCATTAGAAATGCTATTTCTCATAATGACATTAATTCTCTTGCTATCAATCTCGACAATGAGTCGAACAGCGACACCTATTTTTCTAATAGAGTTAACTCTAAGGGGATTTCCAATCAAAAGTCAAGTGGGCGTTGCTGGTTATTTACAGGTCTTAATGTATTGAGATCTCAAACTATCACCAAACATAATCTAGGTGCTTTTGAGTTCTCTCAAAACTACTCCTTTTTCTGGGATCAACTCGAAAAATCCAACCTTTTCCTACAGGGGATAATTGATACTAAAAATCTTCCAGGAGATGATCGTAAAGTGGAATGGTGGTTCCAAAATGCGGTAGGTGATGGAGGACAATTTACCGGAGTTGCTGATATTCTTACCAAATATGGTGTCGTTCCCAAATCAGTAATGCCTGAGACCTATTCAAGTGAGAATACCTCAAGAATGTCTATGCTCCTTAGGTGGAAACTTCGTGAGTTCGGGTTAGAACTTAGGGAGATGAAAGTAGGGAAAGATCTCTCCAAACTCCAATCACGTAAAGTGGAGATGCTCTCCTATATCTATCGTTTTTTGGTTATAAATCTCGGCGAACCCCCTACAGAGTTTACTTGGACTAAATATAATGCCTCCGGAAAACCGGAAGGGAGTAAATCATACACACCTCTCTCATTCTATAATGAGTATGTCGGCATAGACCTTAAAAACCAGTATGCCCTTATTATGAATGATCCCACTCGTGAATATCATAAAGTTTATGAGATAGAGAACGACCGTCATCAACACGATGGGGAGAATTGGAAATACCTTAATCTCCCTATAGAAGAGATAAAAGAGATGGCTATAGCCTCTATTAAAGATAGCACTATGATCTACTACTCTTGTGATGTGGGTAAGTTTTACAGCAAGGAGAGAGGACTTCTTGATGTCGATTTATATGATTACGGCTCATTATTAGGTACCTCTTTTGGGATGAATAAACGTCAAAGGATTCTTACTGGGTCAAGTGGCTCATCTCATGCAATGACACTTGTGGCTGTGGATCTTGATGAAAATGGAAAACCCAAAAAATGGTTAGTTGAGAACTCCTGGGGAATGTCCGGTTTTAACGGACACCTTATTATTACAGATAAATGGTTCGAGGAGTACTCGTTCCGTTTCGTCATAAATAAAAAGTATCTTCCCGCTAAAACTCTTGACCTACTCAAACAGAAAGCGACACTCCTTCCCCCTTGGGATCCGATGTTCGCCCCTGAAGAATAATTAACTTATTCCACTGAACAGCAGAGGTTCCTATCTCCGTAACCGTTATCCACACGGGTTACATGGCACCAGAATTTATTCTCTTTAATCCATTCAAGGGGATAGGCAGCCTCTTCACGAGAGTAAGGGTGTTTCCACTCATTGGCGCAGACCTCTGCGGCAGTGTGTGGAGCCATTTTAAGAAGATTATCCTCTTTATCGGCACGACCTGCTTTAATCTCTTCACACTCCTTTTTAATACTCTTCATAGCCTCGATAAATCTGTCGATTTCATCCTTCGACTCACTCTCTGTAGGCTCTATCATAAGAGTTTCGTGAACAGGGAAAGAGAGGGTAGGGGCATGGAATCCATAGTCCATAAGGCGTTTAGCCACATCGGTTGCATCCACACCATACTCTGATTTAAAGTGCTGGAGGTCTATAATACATTCGTGAGCAACTCTTCCTGTCGCACCGGAATAGAGGGTTTTGTATTCAGGTGCCAAAGCGACAGCCATATAATTTGCATTAAGAATAGCTATCTCAGTGGCTTTTCTAAGCCCCTCTTTTCCAAGCAGTTTTATATAAGCATGGGTGATAGGGAGGAGTAGGGGAGAGCCATAAGGAGCAGCAGAAACCGCTGTAATCCCCTTTGAGGCATCGCTACTATTGCTTTCTGAATAATAATCGGGATAGACCATAGGGTGACCCGGTAGGAACGGGGTAAGGTGTTTTGCAACACAGATAGGACCAACTCCGGGACCGCCACCACCATGGGGCATTGCGAAGGTCTTATGTAAGTTTAGATGACAAACATCGGCTCCGATAAAACCGGGGTTAGTAATCCCCACCTGGGCATTCATATTCGCCCCATCCATATAGACCTGTCCGCCGTTTTCGTGTATAATAGAACAGATTTCACGAATCTTTACCTCGAATACTCCATGAGTAGAGGGGTAAGTAATCATAATCCCCGCAAGAGAGCCTTTTAGGGCAACAGCCTTTTCACGAAGCTCGTCCACATTTATATTCCCATTTTCATCACACCCGACAAGTTCTATCTTAAACCCTGCCATCGCTGCTGAGGCTGGATTAGTTCCGTGTGCCGAAGTCGGTATAATAAAAGTATCTTTTCCTGTTTCCCCTTTTGAAAGGAAGTAGTTACGGATAACCATCAGCCCTGCATACTCTCCGGCTGCACCGGAGTTAGGCTGAAGTGAGCAGGAGTCAAAGCCGGTAATCACTGCAAGGTCTTTTTCCAACTCCCTTATAATCTGTATAAATCCCTTTGTTTGAGAGGCGGGAGCGTAAGGGTGAAGGTTCCCAAGCTCCGACCAGGAGAGGGGAAGCATCTCTACCGCAGCATTTAGTTTCATCGTGCAAGAGCCAAGTGGAATCATTGAGTGTGCCAATGAAATATCTCTCCGCTCTAACTTTTTAATATAGCGCATCAACTCGGTTTCAGAGTGGTATTTGTTAAATACGGACTGCGTCAATATGGGGGTCTCTCTCCTCATAAATGGGGGCTCCACAGGGGTATTAGAACAATTAAGTTCAATACCGAAAATCTCTTTTATTTTCTTAGCCTCATCACAGTTTGAAAGCTCGTCAAATGAGAACTGAACGCACTTTTCACAAGGGTAGAAGAAATTAATTCCGGCTGCCTCCGATTTACTTCTTATCTCCGCAATATTGAGAGGGGCTCCGTTCTTACCTATAACCCTTATTGTATCAAAAATATTTTCTGAAGCCAATTCATAACCTGCACCCTTTAACCCTGTGGCGATGGTGTAGGCAAATTTAAATCCATTTAATGCAATATCTTTAATCCCTTTTGGTCCATGATATACAGCATACATTCCACTCATGGTGGCCATAAGTGCAGTGGCTGTACAGATGTTGGATGTGGCTTTTTCTCTCTTTATATGTTGTTCGCGAGTCTGTAGGGCAAGGCGTACTGCAGGGTTTCCAAGTCTGTCAAGTGAAATACCGATAATTCTACCGGGCATATTTCTCTTAAAACTCTCTTTTGTTGCGAGCCATCCTGCAGTAGGACCACCGAAACCCATTGGAAGTCCAAACCTCTGTGCAGTTCCTACTGCCATATCTGCTCCCCAAGCAGCAGGTTCTTTTAGGAGAGCAAGTGCCAATGTGTCGCAGCAAGCTGCAACAAGAGCACCTGCGGAGTGGGCAGCTTCGCAGAAATCTGAGTAGTCACGCACCTCTCCATTATATGCAGGGTATTGGAGAATCGCACCGTAAACCATTGGTCCGAACCCCTTTTTCATATATTCAATATAGTCATCCAAAACAATCTCTATCCCTAAGGCTTCTGAGCGTGTTTTTAGCACGGAAAGGATATTAGGATAGATGTTCTTGTCCACAAATAGTTGGTTTTTACCGGCTTTAACAGCATCACGAGAGCGAAGCTCATACATCATTCTCATGGTTTCGCCCACTGCAGTGGCATCATCCAACATCGAGCTGTTGGCGATAGGAAAACCTGTTAGAGATGATATCATGGTCTGGAAATTAATCAGAGCCTCAAGCCTTCCTTGTGAGATTTCTGCTTGATATGGGGTATATGATGTGTACCATGCAGGGTTTTCAAAGACATTACGAACAATCGCTGCCGGTGAAGCGGTTCCATAGAATCCTAAGCCGATCATCGAACGGAAATTTTTATTCTTCGAAGCTATCTCTTTAAGACGTGCAATGTAATCATATTCACTCATTGCAGGATCTAAATCGAGTGGTTTTGAGAGGAGAATGTCCGAAGGAAATGTCTGTTTAACGAGTTCATCAAGAGAATTAACTCCAAGGCTGTTCAACATCTGGTCGATTTGATAATCACGAGGACCATTGTGTCTGTCAGAAAAAGTGTATGGCATAAATACTATTTATTTAAAAATGATTGGCAAAAATAGTAAACTATTTCCATCTTTCAAGGTCAAGACGGATGAAAATAAAAAGAAGAATAGTGAAGGTTATAAATGAGGAACC
>CAYSND010000105.1:0-5083 GCA_964432305.1 uncultured Muribaculaceae bacterium
GGAATTACGGGGAATCACCTAAATATCGTTTCTACAATAGTGCTAAATTCCCAAGCGGATTTATAGAAGTCTATTTAGATATTGAAAAAGGGAGTATCACAAACTGCCGTATAATGGGGGACTTCTTCTTTCTCCGTCCTATAGAGGAGTTAGAGAGTGCTCTTGTGGGGACTCCTCATAGACACGATGATGTTTTTTCTGTACTTTACCACCTCCCTAACCTGCTTTCAGACTATATAGGCGATGTGGAGCCGGCCTCTTTTACGATGATGCTCTGCAATTAATCTATTTAAGGATAAATTTAACATCCACAGCGGAGGTTATTCTAATCTTTTCAAAATCAATATTAGGAGCCACATAATCAGACTCTGACATTGATTTACGACTCATCATTAACCCATAAGAGGCATTCTGTAAACGATAATCATACCCGGAGTTATTGTCTGAGATATATAGTGCACGTCCTACCTCTTGTGATAGCGGTTTGGTTAATGCCACTGCTTTACTATATGCATTTTTAACTGCTTTTGTACGGCACTCATTCAGAATAGATTCACGTTGCGAATGATCTACTCTCTGAATGGAGGTATTCGAAATTCCAATATTTTCAAGTTTAAGCAGAACTCGACTCGCCATCTTTGCATCTGAAACTTTTAGAATATACTCCTTGGTCTTCATAACATCTTTTGATTTCAAAAGATAAAACTTATAGTTACTAAGCATATCACTCAATTTCAAATCCATATCAGTATTTATATTCAATGACTTTAATGCTGTAATCATCTTTCCCTCTTGCTCTTCTACTGAAATCTTTCCCTTGCTATCTGATTCTGCAATAACTATTTGAATATATATTTCATTCGGCGTGACCAATGTATCAGCATACCCGTTCACCTCTATATAAGGTTGATCAATAAAATTCTTTGTCTGCCCGAAAACATTTGAGGTCACCCCAAAGAGGAGTGCCAAAGCTAAACCTGTGTTAAAAATAATCCTTTTCATAATCGATGTATTAATATTTAACATACGATTTATCAAAAAGTAAGCCGCAAATTAAAAAAGCTGCCCTTTCGAGCAGCCATCATTGTTATTAGAATATGTAATATGACGGGTTCGTTATTTGGCGAACCTCTTTTGTTTTGTTTTAATCAACATATCTTTCAGAATATCTGCGCAATCATTTACTGCGTCCTCAAAAGTATTGCCGTTACGCTCGACAATCAAATCATCACCCGGAATAGCCAGCCTCACCTTAACTGTCTTACGATGATCTGGTTCTACTGAGAGGGTAACATCGACTCTAATGATGTTGTCAAAAAATTTAGACAATTTACTTAACTTCTTGTCGATGAAATCTAGAAGTTTGCGATCTGCATCAAACTTGATTGATTGAACTCTAATTTCCATTTTTACCTCCATTTTTTGCTCGTGGATGAGCGGTTAAATATGTTTTTTTCAATTGCTCAAAAGAGTTATGGGTATAGACTTGCGTTGCCGCAAGTGAAGAGTGCCCTAAAATCTCTTTTATACAATTAAGATCTGCACCGTTATTAAGGAGATGGGTTGCAAGGGAATGTCTAAGGACATGCGGAGACTTCCTGCCGGAAAACCCCTCAACACCCGATAACTCCTCTTTTACAATATTGTTAACGAACTGTGGATAGATTGGCTTCCCTTCATCTGTTACAAAAAAGTTGCCATTACCTCGGTTTGGAAACTCCTTTTTAATTCTCTCCAAATATAAGGAAATTTCTTTACATACAGAAATTGTAATAGGAATTTCTCTCGGTTTATCTCCTTTTCCGATTATCCTGAATACCCTTCTTGAAGAGTCAAAGTCCCCCTCCTTCAGGGAAACGAGTTCACTCCTTCGCATGCCGGTAGCATATAAAATCAAGATAATCATTCTGTTTCTATAACAATGGAACTTATCTGCATCGGAATCCTCCTCGTTCTGAACACCCCCTCCTTGAAGATATTTGGTCAAAGCACCTTCGGTATAAAATTGAGGAATTTTCTTTGACTCCTTAGGGCGGTAAACTTTCCTCACAGGATTTGAAGGGAGCATGGAGAGTTTTACCAAATAATTACAATAGCTGCTTAAAGCGGAGAGTTTAAGATTAAGTGTCCTCGAGTTAAGTCCACTTTCAAGTCCTAAGGCGATAAAACCTCTTAGATTAGTCGAAGTAAGCACATCAAGAGCCTCATCGTCAGTTAAAAGGAGGGACTGCTCTACTCCCTTCTCAGGATACATATAGATATAGAACTCGGATATAGCCTCCCTATATAAAGAGTATGTTCGTGGGGAATATCTTCTCTGAACTTTAATATATGTAAGAAATTCGTCTAACAGCATAAAAACCTCCTCTGCAAATTTAAAAAAAATAGTTGTATTTGTTGCAGTTTTAAGAATATTATTTACCTTTGCACCCTTAATAAAAAGGAGGTGGTAAACTAAATGATTATAGTACAAGTAAAAGAGGGCGAAAATATCGAGAGAGCATTAAAGAAGTTCAAAAGAAAATTTGAAAAAACTGGTGTAGTGCGCGAACTTCGCAGTAGGAGGACTTTTGACAAACCTTCAGTATTGAACAGAGCACAGAAACAAAAAGCTATATACGTTCAGAAACTCCAAATTCAAGAAGACTAAATTAGGTTTCTTAAATATAAAAACAGACATTGCTAACGCTTTGTCTGTTTTTTTGTAACTTTGTCTGTTGATTCAATACATCATAATAATATGAACGATTTTCAAAAAGCCATCATCACAGGGATACCTGATGAACTACCACAGCCAAAAGAGTATGATTTTAAGATAAACCATGCCCCAAAGAGAAAGAATATCCTTTCTGCTAATGAGAAAAAACTTGCCCTAAAAAATGCTCTAAGGTATTTCCCTTCAAAGCACCATGCCACACTACTTCCTGAATTTAAAAAGGAACTTGAAGATTATGGTCGTATCTATATGTACAGATTCCGCCCTGATTATAAGATTTACGCTCGCTCAATTAATGAGTTTCCTCATAAAAGCCATCAGGCTGCTGCAATAATGCTTATGCTTTCAAATAATCTTGACTACGCTGTTGCACAGCACCCTCATGAGCTAATTGTATATGGTGGAAATGGTGCCATATTCCAAAATTGGGCACAATATCTTCTTACAATGCAATACCTCTCACAAATGACTGATGAGCAGACTCTTGTCCTCTACTCCGGGCACCCTCTCGGACTATTTCCTTCCAATAAAGAGGCACCAAGGGTAGTGGTTACCAATGGGATGGTTATCCCTAACTACTCAAGTCAAGACCACTGGGAGAAATTTAATGCCCTCGGTGTTTCACAGTATGGACAGATGACCGCAGGCTCCTTTATGTATATAGGACCACAAGGGATAGTTCATGGAACCACCATTACTGTTCTAAACGCTGCAAGGATGCAGAACAGAGGAGGTGACGATATTCGTGGGAAAATTTTTATTAGCTCCGGACTTGGAGGGATGTCAGGTGCACAGCCAAAAGCTGCTGTAATAGCAGGTGTTGTCGGAATTATTGCCGAGATTAACCCTAAAGCTGTCCAGACAAGGTATTCACAGGGGTGGGTGGATGAAGTCTATACTGACCTTGATTTATTGATCCAAAGAGCTAAAAAAGCGAGTGAAGCGAAGGAGGCAGTCTCCCTTGCATACCAAGGGAACATCGTGGATTTGTGGGAGAAACTTGCAGAGGAGGGGGTTCATATTGACCTCGGATCTGACCAGACCTCACTTCATAACCCATGGGCAGGAGGGTATTACCCTGCAGGATTGACTTTTGAAGAGTCAAAACAGATGATGGCAGAGAACCCGGAACAGTTCCGCGAAGAGGTGAAAAAGTCACTACGCAGACAAGTAACTGCCATTAATAAGTTAACAGCCAAAGGGATGTACTTCTTCGATTACGGAAATGCTTTCCTTCTCGAATCATCCCGTGCAGGTGCAAATATCCTTAAAGAGGATGGTACATTTATATACCCTTCTTATGTTCAAGATATTATGGGACCCCTATTCTTCGATTACGGATTTGGCCCCTATCGCTGGGTCTGCACCTCATCTAAACCTGAAGATTTAGCCACGACAGATTTAATCGCTGCTGAGGTAATAGAGGAGATAATGAAGAGTGCACCTGCTGAGATTCAGTCTCAACTCTCAGACAATTTACATTGGATAAAAGAGGCGGGTAAGAACAAGCTCGTGGTAGGCTCACAGGCAAGAATACTCTATGCTGATGCTGAGGGGAGAACAAAAATAGCATTAGCAATGAACCGTGCTATAAGAGAAGGGCGTATTTCGGCTCCTATCGTACTTGGAAGAGACCACCATGATGTTTCAGGGACAGACTCCCCATATCGTGAGACCTCGAATATATATGACGGCTCCTGCTTTACAGCCGATATGGCTATCCATAATGTTATAGGGGACTCTTTCCGCGGTGCCACTTGGGTCTCCATCCATAATGGAGGAGGAGTAGGTTGGGGAGAGGTTATAAATGGAGGTTTCGGGATGGTAATAGATGGAAGCGAGGAGGCTGATAGAAGGATAAAGTCTATGTTGCATTGGGATGTAAACAATGGTATTGCACGTAGAAGCTGGGCTCGTAATGACGGAGCTATCTTTGCTATAAAGAGGGAGATGGAGAGAACCCCTCTCCTAAAAGTAACTCTACCAAATATCGTGGACGATAAACTTTTTAATTAAAAGTTACTCCCATACCAAATAAGCTGAAACGAGCCAATGGTTTAGCTTGTTTCCTTCAGCCTTTTGTGCGTTAGGGATCTCTATTTTAAAGGTATGCTCTCCGTAAGAGAGGTTATGCAGCATTATGGTAACCGGCTCTACTGAACTCCCGGGACACCAGTTCGAACGAGATAAATCTGAAGATGCAATAGGCTCTTCAATAACCTTTTGAGCCCTGCCCAGACTATCTATATATGCCACTTTTCTCTCTCTGAGCCAAACACCGGAAGTGGGATTGAATCTTCTAAATGAGGCACAGTCTCGTCTCCAAGGGGTAAAGCTTAATAGCTCTGCTCCATCAATAGAGAGCCT
>CAYSND010000105.1:5183-6353 GCA_964432305.1 uncultured Muribaculaceae bacterium
ACCCATACCTCCTCCTGCATTAAAGGGTATAAATCTGTAATATCATGGTTCCACTCCACACTTTCAGCCCAACCATCAATATAGACAGGTAATCGCTTATTGGTATTTGAAGTATCTTTCAGGCTAAAATGTCCTACCCCGAACGGAGTCATAAACCTCATTATTTCCACAGTAGGAAGATACCCCTCCCCTGCGACAATCCCTTTCAGAGAGCCATATTTTAGAGAATCAACATTCGGATACTCCCCGCTCCCCTCTGCTATCTTAATCATATTTACCACAGAAGATGAGGGGATAATAAAACAGGAACCGGACTTATCCCAAGGATCTCCATTCGAAGTAACCTCAACCCTTGCATTGACTCTAATATCCCTTTTAAATTTTGGAATGGCAACCTTGGTCAGAAAAATTCTCCCATTCCCCAAAACTTTCATCTCCCCTACCTGATTAACCCCATTTTTATAGAGCTCAGGATTAAAACAGAGATTAACTTTATCAAAAGGTTTGATTTGATAAACTCTTTTCATTCGTGCTGCTTCGACCTCTCCTAAAAAGAGAAGGAGGAGAATAGGGACAAAAAATATTTTTAACTTCATACTCTGTTTTTATTAACTTCGCAAAAATAATACTTTATAATAATTAAGCGACAATAAATATGAAAGAGATCTATTTGGCAGGTGGGTGCTTTTGGGGAACGGAGCATTTCCTAAAACAGATAAACGGAGTAACAGAGACTGCTGTCGGATATGCCAATAGCAGCGTTGAGTCCCCTTGTTATAAGGAGGTCTGTGGTGGAAAGACAGGTGCTGTGGAGGCAGTAAAGGTTCTCTATAACCCCTCAGTTTTACCTCTTGCAAAACTATTGACCCTCTTTTTCAAAACAATAGACCCCACTCTTCTTAACCGTCAAGGTGGAGATTTTGGGGAGCAGTATAGAACAGGAGTTTACTATACCGATAAAAATGATTTAAAAACAATAACTGAGGAGATGGAGAGACTCAGAGAAGGATATCAAGAGGAGATTGTAACTGAAGTTGCTGAACTTGGCAATTTCTATTCTGCCGAAGAGTATCATCAAGACTACCTTGATAAAAACCCAAAAGGGTATTGCCATCTCTCCCCCGCCCTATTCCAAATGGCTCGTGAAGCTAATTAGCAGGGTATTTAAAA
>CAYSND010000106.1:0-6277 GCA_964432305.1 uncultured Muribaculaceae bacterium
ACAAAGTATAGTTATCATGGAATGGAAATGTCGCCTCCCACTCCATAAGAAGGGTGTTAACCCCAAACTCCGATAACTCCTTGGCGAAATTACACAGAGCAGGCATTGTCATAACTTGACATCTCAAATCGATATGGAACCCTTTAATGGGGATATCCCCTCTCCCCTCTCCCTTCAAAGGAAAAGCAAATGTCATTAACAATAGAGAAAGAGTCAGCTGTATAAATAGTTTTCTATGTTTCATAATATATATTTTGCACTCTCTTTATCACAGTATAGGGTGGCATTCTTATGTCTTCTCAATATGGAAGCAGGGCATTTTTCATCTATTTCACCCATAACAGTCTCCCTGACAGCATTTGCCTTTGAAGAGGCAGGGACAATACAAAAAATCCTCTCTGCTGACATTAAAGTAGGTATAGTTAATGTAATAGCATGAGTGGGAACATCTTCTAATTTTAGAAAACACCCGTCATTTACCTGTTGTAAACGACAAATATCATCCAACTCCACTATTTTTATAGATTTGCTATCATTGAAGAAAGCTACATGAGGGTCATTAAATGCTATATGCCCATTCTCCCCTATCCCCATAAAAATAATATCTATCGGTCTGCTTAGTAGTAACTCCGAATATCGCTCACATCTCTCTTTAAGATTATCATGCTCATCATTCATATAATTAACAGACTTGAATGAAACTTTATCAAACAGATTAATCTTTAAAAAATTACCAAAAGTTTGTGGAGCATCTCTCTCTAACCCCACATACTCATCCATATGAAAAGCATTTATACGAGACCAGTCGATATTACACTTAATCAACGAGGCGATAAACTCATTTTGAGAGGGAGCTGATGCGAAAACAATGGAAATCTCCTTCTTAATGTTCAGTAGGCTATTAATGTACTCGGAAGCTGCTACTGCAGCCTCCTTTCCCATCTCTTTTCTGGTACTATATACCAAAACTCTTAAGAGGTCCTTAGTTATATCTTTTTCAATCATTTTTATATACTTGTTTCCCGTTAATTATAGTTCCAAGAATCCTTATATTATCATCGAAAATTACAAGATCGGCATCGTACCCTTTCGCTACTCTCCCTTTACTATTTGAAATACCCATTACTTTTGCCGGCGTGGTCGTCATCATTTTAACTGAATCAATTAATGGTATCCCGACCTCTTTATAGACGGTACGCACCAAGCGGTCAGCAGTGGCAACGCTCCCAGCAAATGCTGTTCTATCGGGTAATTTCGCGACACCGTCTTCTATAATAACTTCCAACCCCCTCTTTATACTCCCCAAAATCGACTTACCCGGCGGCATCCCTGCTCCCCTCATTGAATCTGTGATTAAAGCTATCTTATCTGCCCCTTTTATACTATATGCTAACTTAAAAAGTGGGGTAGGGACATGAACACCATCGGCTATTATCTCAATGGTCATCCCCTCAATCAAATACCCCGCCTCCACGCACCCTGCATACCTAAAAGCATCTCTTCGAGTAACCCCATTCATACAGGAGTAGAAGTGAGTAATGTGAGTAAATCCGGCAGAGAACGCCTCCACGACCTCCTCATATATCGCATCTGTATGGGCTATGGAAGGGAGAATTCCTCTTTTAACAAGCACCTTGGCTAACTCCATAGCCCCTTTAAGTTCAGGAGCAATGCTCCACCTTACTATCTTATTTGAACGTTCCAAAATCTCTTCATAATCACTTGGAGTAGGGTTCATCAGATATTTGGGGTCCTGGGCTCCTCGGTGGTTATAAGCAAAATAGGGTCCCTCCAAATGAATCCCTCCTAAAAGAGCCCCCTGCTCATTTAACCCCTCTGCCTCTTCATAAAGGTCGAAGAAAGAGAAGAGTTCTTCTTTATCGCATGCTAATGAAGTTGGGAAGAGAAGGGTAGTCCCATGCTCCGCATGAAGCTTAGCAGGAGTCAGAAAACTCTCTATAGAACCATCCATGAAATCCATATCCCCTCCTCCATGAGTATGAATATCAATAAACCCCGGAGCAATAAAAGATCCCTTGGCATCAATAGTTTCATACCCTTCTACCTCTAAAACTCCCTTTTCGACTCCGACAATAACCCCATCTTCGATTATCACCGACCCGACACCGAGATTTTCTAAAGGAGAAAGTATAACTCCATTAGATACAATAGTTTTATTTTTTATTAAGCTCTTTTCCATCTCTCTATTTTATGACCTTTAAATGCATAGAAAATCAGATATAAGAAGCATGGGATTAGAACCCAATATGAGAACCTCTCCCCTATATTGTCAACGAAAAGCCCATAAATTACAGGCATAAAGGCGTTTCCACAGAGAGCCATTACCAAAAGGGAGGAGCCCAAGTTCGTATATTTCCCCAAATCGCGTATAGCGAGGGGCCATATATTGGCATATATCAATGCATTTGGAAGCCCCATTAGTACTAAAAACCATATTGAGAGGTTAGTCTCATGTGATAAAATATTTACTTTACCGTTGAAAAGCAAAATACAAATCGATAAACAGAGCCCTAAAACAGTAACGATTTGCAGAGCTCTCTTTTGAGGTAGCACCTTGGGAATAAGAACTATCCCCAAGAAATACCCTATCAAGGTACATGACATAGTATAAGAGGGGAAGACCTTCGCTTCATTTAAGTGAATCCCCATAGAGCCTGCATAATTAATTATGGTGTCTATAGAGATAACCTGCGCTCCCACATGGAAGAAGATGGCTATAGCCCCAAGAATAAGATAAGGGTAAGCAAATATTGATGAACGATCCTTACTCCCCTCATCATGCGATTTATTCTCCTCTTTAATATTGATTTCAGGAAATGAAGAGAACCTTATAAAAAGGGCAAAAAGTAATAGGAACCCCGAAAGAAAAGAGTAGGGAACGATAACCCTTCTTATAAGTTCATCTAATATTATCCCTTTTTCATTGGCAGCTATTAATCCCTCATTTAACTGTCTAAATACCTCCGTATCACCATCTTGCAATATTAAGGCTGCAAAAATCAGAGGTGATAATATCCCCGCTAATTTATTACATACCCCCACTATACTTATCCTTCTGGCCGCACTCCGAATAGGTCCTATAATAGTAACATAAGGATTAGCAGCTGTTTGTAAGATTGCCAACCCCACCCCTATTAAAAAAAGACCGGATAGAAAAAGGGAGTACTCCCTTAAAAAGGCTGCAGGGACAAATACCAATGTTCCAAGGGACATAAAAGAGAGTCCTATGCTGATAGACTTCTTATATCCTATTTTATTGATTATTTGCGAGGCAGGTATTGCCATCACGAAATAGGCAATATAAAAAGCAAAGGCAACAAAATAAGATTGAACCGAAGTGAGTTCACATGCTATTTTGAAATATGGAATCAATATGGCATTGACCCAAGAGACAAAGCCAAAGATAAAAAACAATGCACATAAAATCAGCATCGAAGGAATCGAGGTTTTTTTATTAGTATTCATCATAATATGTTACTCCTTTTGTATCCCAGAACTTTTTAATTTTAACGAGAGATTTTAAAAATCTGTCGTAATTTTTATTATTATATTCACTCCATCCAACCTCTGCATAAGCAGCGATTCTTGGAAAAACTTGTCTATAAACATCTGTCACTTTCGGGACATATTCGCTCCACATCTGGCACCCGGAACCAAATACATTCTTTTTATATTTAATATCCATCCCTACCGGTAGTGGGGAGAAATTATAGGATTTCTCCAGTGGTATCCTCTCATAAGTGTAATCGAGATATGTATCCCAATGGTTTGAATTAACCACATTGTACCCCTTTTCGATAGCATCCTGTAAAAGGGAGATATCCCCTTTCCAGAAATGGACTATACTGCTTTTTACAAGCTCCTGCTTTGAATTAGCAGCATCAGACCATTCATGTAAATTTTTACCAAGTATCTCATTCCACCCCATCATCCTAAACCCTTTAGACTCTATAAAGGTAGAGAGTCTGTTTACGAAAAAGAGTTGAACATCAAAGGGGTTTTCAAGCCCTTCACTCTTCATTAACTCCTTAACCAAAGGGTTTACTATCCACTCATCATATTTAACTTCATCACCCCCAATATGAATTATTTTAGAGGGAAAGAGGGGCATAATTTCAGATAAAACATCTGTAAGAAAAGTGAATACTTTGGGATCAGCAACATTATAAGTTACAGTATGAACACCAAAAGTACATGGTACAGTGATACTTTTTCCTGAAGGAGAGAGCCAGGGGTATGCTGCTACTGCTGCTGAGGCATGCCCCGGCATCTCTATCTCCGGAACGATCATAATATGCCTTTGCAAGGCATATTCTACGATCTCATTGATATCTTCATGGGTGTAGTACCCCCCATGAGGTGTGGGATAAAATTTGGGTGTGGTCCCCTTTGGAACTCTTGCTACCTGGGTACTGTCCCTCCAGGCACCTATTTGAGTTAATAGTGGGAATTTCTTAATATATATCCTCCAACCCTGATCATCTGTAAGATGCCAGTGGAAAACATTCATTTTCAGATACGCCATCTGATCTATCATCTTCTTTACAAACTCCTTCCCCTTAAAATGTCGTGATTCATCTAACATAAATGCACGCCAAGAGTATGATGGATAATCTTTAATTAGAGAGTTGGCGATTTTATATGACCCATCTCCCGATAACATCACCATCTGTCGAATGGTTTGAAGGGCATAGAAACAAGAAGCTGCAGATCCGGCACGAATAGCTATTTTGGTATCTGAAATATCTATAACATAGTGGTCAGATTCTAAACTTTTGTCAAATAACAGAGTCATCTGAGGCTCTTTTGAGGAGACCAAAGTCGTAAAAAACTCCTCCTTAAAGAGAGAGGTAAAGAGCTCTACCTCTGATGTAAACTGTTTGTCAAAAGATATTTTTATTACATCTCTGAAAACAAACTCCCCTTTTCGCTCTTCCAAAGCGTTTGGATATGGAATAATATCATACCTCCCTTGGGCAGAGATAACTCCACAGAGCGACAATAAAACTATAAACAAAGAGAGTTTTTTCATAAATTGTTAATTCTTTAATAGTTCAAATTCTCTTTCTGATGTTTCAAATCTAAATATCAGAGACTCTTGCGAGTTATCTTTATTAAAAATATTGAGTACCAACTTATCTGAAGTAAGATTATACTCTATGTTTTTAACTTCTCTTCTCTTCTCCTTAGGAATTACAAGATAAACATTATTCTGTTCCCCTTTCGAGTGTGAAATATAGTTTATCACAGGTGCTTTATAATCTTTCCCTCTCGAATACAAATATCCATCAAAAATTTCAATATAATCCTCTGTCCCAAAACTTTTTGAGAAGAGAGTTACGATGGAATCTCTGTATAATGAGATGGTTTTATTCGATTTATCTAAAAAAATGTCAACTGAAGGGGTATGAAAGAGTGTCTCGTATTTATGAGGCTCATTTGAGATGAAGCGGTCATATATTACCGTGTATTCATTTTCAATTAATGCCACTCTCCTCTCCCACTCCACGTTAAGATTTGTGGGATCCGATTTTGGGGAGGTCATTTTACAGTATGTGTAATTCTGCTTCTCTCTCCAAGTCGTTATATTATTATTAGTAATTCTTGTCCTCGCATATTCAATATCGGAAGAGGACTCTGCATCCTGCACACCATCTATGAGCACAGTATTATGAGCCATTGAGGTTCTATACCATTTGTTTTTCAATCTATTATCATAGTTAGGACACCCGCTCTCAATGAGAATAGGACGTTCATCGTACCAGAGTAGCAGACCAAGTCGTCCGGCATGAGAATGTGATCCTATTCTTTCAGCAGGATTTAGAAGGATATACCATTTATCTCCTCTGATTACCGCAAGTTTACTCTCCTTAAATAGTCCGGATTTACCCTCGACTTTTTTGTTAATACCTAAAACCTCCTTTAATATAGATACAGACGGGATAATATCCATCGCATAAGAGTCATTTACAGGGGGCATTGTGGCATCCGGCTGAGCAAAAGAGGTCATAAAAAACAACATCTTCTCAAGCCCGGAGTGTAGATTATCGGGGAAGGGTATTTTGTTAGATTTACAGAGAAGGTACATATCCCTAAAAATAGAGGTTTGAAAAGGGTGATATCCGAACATCTGCTCCACATTTCCGCCATCATCATACATTGCATGATTTAGATGATGAGTTAAGAGTCTCATAGCATTCTCCTTTAACTCTCCCTTTTTATCGAGTGTGGGGAAAAGGGTGGCTAAATAGAGCAT
>CAYSND010000107.1:0-6201 GCA_964432305.1 uncultured Muribaculaceae bacterium
AGCCCATCTTCCATTTCCATCCATTATAATAGTAACATGTGTCGGTATATTTAACTCTTCCATAAGCTATGCGTTGTTTCTTTTATCTTCACCCCATAACAGCTTTTCGTTCAATGCTGCAAAAAAACCAAAGTCGGAAAACTGAATAGAGTTCACTGAGTAATCCCCTTTTGAGAGCACCATCTTCTCTGATGATTTAATCATAACTGAACGATTATCTACTGAAAGTACAACATCCGGAGATTTAGAAATAAGGTTAATTTCTATATGACTATCATCCGAAATAACTATAGGTCTGATATTTAAGTTATGAGGGGCGATAGGAGCAATTATAAAAACATTCGACCCCGGAGCCACTATTGGCCCACCCACGCTCAAAGAGTAAGCGGTGGAGCCTGTCGGAGTCGAAACAAGAAAACCATCTGCCCAAAATGTAGGAATGACTCCACCATTTATCTTTATCTCTACCCCCAACATATAAGGTGAAGATCTCTGAACCGAAATCTCATTAAGAGCATAAGGATAAAAATTAGTAGGGAGACCTTCTATAGAGAGTTTTAATAGTGAGCGCAGTGAGACAATATAGTCCCCCTGAATTAGGGAGTCCATCCATCTATTATTTCCATTTTCCGAAACACGTGCAGAAGTAAGGAACCCAAGCCTTCCAAAATTAATCCCGGCAACAGGAATACCTCTGTCACGAATACAAGAGATCGAATTAAGAAATGTGCCATCACCTCCTAAAGAGAGCAGTATCTCCACCTTAGCAGGAAGATTCTCACGTGAATCGAAAACTTCCCCAGCCGGAACAGTGACCCCACTCTTTTTTAGAAACCCTAAGAAAGGGGCATAATATACGAACCTTCCACCCTTCGACGAAAGGGTTTCAAGTAGTAATGCCAATTTATCGATAGACTTACTCTCTATCTCTCCTCCAAATAATGCTATGTACATAATTAAATGCAAAGATGAATTAAATTTCTTTTATAATTTATACTTTTGTAAAAAATTTAGATCATGATGACAAGATTAAGTGTAAATATAAATAAGTTTGCCACTCTTAGAAACTCTCGAGGTGGTAATCTACCTGATGTCATAAAAGCTGCAATAGACTGTGAAAGATTTGGGGCAGAGGGTATTACAGTTCACCCAAGACCTGACGAAAGGCACATCCGCTATTCAGATGTTACCTTGTTAAAACCCGTTTTAACTACGGAATTTAATATCGAGGGGAACCCAATTCCCTCATTTATAGAGCTTGTCCTTAAAACTCTCCCTGCACAGGTAACTCTTGTTCCGGATGCACACGATGTTTTAACATCGAATGCCGGATGGGATACCAAAACCAATAAAAAATTTCTTACCGATACTTGTAAAATATTTAAAGAGCATGGAATAAGAACTTCTATCTTTATCGACCCTAATACTGAAATGATAAAACATGCCGGGGATATTGGGTGCGATAGGGTGGAATTATATACTGAAGCATATGCTAATGAATACTCCGCTAACAGAGAAAAAGCCATAGAGTCTTATTTTAATGCAGCGGTAGAAGCTAAGAGAGTTGGGCTTGGACTTAATGCAGGGCACGACTTAAATTTAGACAATCTCAAATACTTTAAAGATATGGTACCAAATTTGTTAGAAGTCTCCATAGGACATGCACTGGTTTGCGACTCACTGTATCTTGGTTTAGAAAACACAATTCGTCTATACCTACATGAATTAAACAATTTTTAACTATATTTGCACACTTATTTATTAATTAATCATTCAGCAATGAAAAAAATTTCACTTATAATCAACATCGTCCTCACTATCGCTGTTGTAGCTCTATTTATCTTATTTTTCACAAGTAAATCACCCTCTAAGTCACACGACACTAATTCTGAGTTTACAGGAGAAATGGCACAAAAAGGGGATATTGTCTATATCCAAATAGACACCTTAATTCACCAGTATGATATGTTCAACGACCTTAGGTCAGAACTCGAAGGGAAGTTTAATGCCATTCAGGCAGACTTAAATAAAAAGAGTAGGGCTTTTGAAAATGACGCAAAGGATTTTGAAGACAAAATGAACAAAGGGCTATTGACAAGATCACAAGCCGAGTCAATGCAAAACTCTCTTGTCGGACGTCAACAGCAACTTCAAAAATTCTCTCAGGAAAAACAGATGGAGATGTCTGAGGAAGAAGCCGTTTTAGTTAATAAAGTAATGGATGCAATAAAAACTTATATTGCTACATACAACACTGAACATCAATATGCTCTTATTCTTACCACCTCCGCCACCACTAATGTGGTAATTAATGGCAGCAGCACTTTGGATATTACACAAGATATCCTTAAAGGTCTGAATGAAGATTACATTAAAACCAGAAACAGTAAAAAATAAATAATTGAAAATAGCGATTCTATCTTGCTTCTATCCCTATAGAGGAGGGATATCACAGTTCAATGCTTCCCTTTTCAATGAACTGAGTAAAAGACACACGGTAGCCGCATTCAATTTTACAAGGCAGTATCCCAAGCTCCTCTTCCCGGGAAAGACTCAATATGTAACAGAAGAAGATAATGCCGTTCGGGTAGAGTCAAAAGCTCTTCTCGATACGGCAAATCCTTTTTCATACCTCTCAACTGCAAAGAAAATAAAGGAGTGGGAACCGGACTTACTTATAATGAGATATTGGATGTCCTACTTTGCTCCCTCTCAGGGTTATGTTGCAAGACATGTCGGGGAGAAATGCAAAGTAATCTCTATTCTCGATAATGTTATTCCACACGAACCAAGATTCTTCGACAAACCATTTACATCCTATTATTTAAAAGGCAACGATGGGTTTATCGTGCTATGCGACGCTGTAAAGGAAGATCTTCTTAAATTCAAACCTGACGCAAAATATGCAGTGTCTCCCCACCCCCTCTACTCACATTTTGGAAATCCTGTCCCAAGGGAGAAAGCGATAGCGGAACTCGGTTTGTCTCCAAATAAGAAAAATCTATTGTTTTTTGGGTTGATTAGAGAGTATAAAGGGCTTGATCTCCTTATTGAAGCATTTTCTGAACTTGACGACACCTATCAGTTAATAATAGCAGGAGAGCCTTACGGTTCATTTGAAAAATATCAAAAACTTATAGACGCCTCCCCGTTAAAAGAGAATATAAAACTCTTCGACAGATATATCCCAGACTCAGAAGTTCCTATCTTCTTCTCCGCTGCCGATGTCTGCGTCCTCCCATACAGAAGTGCAACTCAAAGCGGAATTAGCTCTATATCATACCACTTTGAAGTACCACTTATTACCACCTCTGTCGGAGGATTAAAAGAGACCGTGGGTGATAGAGGGACAGGAATAGTGGTAGATGAGGTCTCCTCATCAGCTATTAGAGTGGCTATTAGGAACTTTTTTAAGGACAGTTCTTTAAGAAAATGGCTTAGAGCCGGTATTCTCATGGAAAAACAGAGACTCTCATGGGGGAGTTTTAGTAACGATTTGCTGACACTTTATCATAAATTATAGACTATTATGAAAGCAATTTTAAAAACAGATTTTAATTTTAAAAAACAGACCGCAAAATATGTTGGAAAAGTTCGTGATGTGTATACCATAGATGATGATATTCTCGTTATGGTTGCCACCGACCGAATTTCAGCTTTCGATGTGGTATTACCTAAGGGTATTCCTTATAAAGGGCAAGTTCTTAATCAGATAGCCTCAATGTTTCTTGATTGCACTTCAGATATAGTCCCAAATTGGAAAATTGCTTCACCGGATCCTGTTGTTACAGTAGGGTATAATTGCCCGGGACTCCCCATAGAGATGATAGTAAGAGGGTATCTTACAGGGAGTTCATGGAGGAGTTATAAGTCTGGAGCACGTGAAATCTGTGGAGTTAAAATCCCTGATGGAATGAGAGAACATCAAAGATTTGAAAAACCAATAATTACCCCAACAACAAAAGCTGAAATAGGGGCTCACGATGAAGATATCTCCAAAGAAGAGATTCTAAAACGGGGACTTGTCTCAGAAGAGGATTATGCAAAGCTCGAGAAATATGCTTTGGCACTATTCGAAAGAGGCTCAGAAATGGCAGCAGAGAGGGGTCTTATATTAGTGGACACAAAATATGAGTTCGGAAAAAGAGGTGGCGAAATTTACCTTATAGACGAAATTCATACCCCTGACTCCTCAAGATATTTCTATGCAGATGGTTATCAGGAGAGATTTGATAAGGGAGAGCCCCAGAAACAACTCTCAAAAGAGTTTGTAAGAGAGTGGCTTATGGAGAATGGATTCTCAGGACAGAAAGGACAGAAACTTCCAGATATGGACAATGAGAAGGTAAAGAGTATCTCCGAGAGATATATTGAGTTATATGAAAATATAACAGGCAAGGTATTTGTAAAATCAAAGTATGACGAGAATATATACGAGAGAATCGAGACAAATATTGACAATATGCTCGCAAGATTAATATGAAGAGAGTACTGATTTTATTTTTTATTGTTTTCACACCACTTATTATTACTGCCCAGGAATTTACTCCTACCCCTGTGGAAATCTCAAAAGAGAAGGTAAATATTAAGGGGAGTTATTATTATGTACATAAAGTACTTGCCGGTCAGACACTCTACTCGATAAGCAAAGTTTACGGAGTCTCTTTAGAAACTCTAATAGGAGTAAATCCTGACCTTAGTCAAGGATTAAAGGGTGGAACCTTAATTTATATACCGGTAATTAACAATGAAAGCATAGTCGCTGTTTCTGCAAGAAATACAAAAGAATTACAGCAGGAACTAACTACAGCAGAAAAGAGGGAAAGTGAAGAAACTAAATATAAGCAACATACAGTTAGGTGGTATGAGAATATTGATGATATTGCCCATAAATATGGGATTAGTCTCGAAGCTCTTATCGCTTTAAATAAACTTGGAGAAAACCCTGTTCTAAAGAGAAAGCAAATACTTCTAATTCCGGACAAGAATTATACTATCATAACGGATAATGTGGAAGTTATGGAAGCTGAACCTGCTATTGGCTCTGCAAATGATACTCTAAATGAAAAGAATCAAGGGAGTTTAACAGATAAAGAGAGAGGTAGGAAAAGTACCACCCAAAATAATACCACCCTTTATAAATATAACAATCGTACTTATAAAATCTCCTTAGTACTCCCCTTTAACACCTCACCGGGAACAGATAATGCCAATGTAAATCACATCGACTTTTATTCAGGCACTCTGCTTGCAATGAAGGATATGAAAGAGAAAGCTGTCGGAAAATTCACTCTTAATGTGGTGAATATGAATGATTATCTTAATATGTCCGACATGATTAATTCAGGGATTTTAGAAGGGAGCGAGCTAATTATAGGTCCTGTGATGGAGAAAGATTTAGCAGACATCTCCCGATATGCCGAGAAGAAGAGAATTCCTATTGTTTCCCCGATGGATCACAAGGCAGAGATACTTGCCGCAAATAACCCCTTCTTCTTTCAGTTCCCTGTATCTAACGAAACTGTTATGGAGGGGTTAGTAAACCAACTCAAAGATAAATCCGGATCAAACTCAAATGTCTTGATAATTGCAGAAAAAGGGACAGAGTCCTCTCCTTTGGTAACTTCAACTCTCTCAAGAGTAAAAAACAATGGTATAAGTTACGACTCCCTCTCATACGGGATACTTCAAGGAAGAGTAATAGATGAGGCTATTGTAAGGAAACTCTCAAACAGCAAACTTAATAAAGTACTTGTAGTCTCTGAAAGTGAGGCTTTTGTAAATGATGTTTTGAGGAATCTCCATGTTATAGCAAATAGGAATGTATATACACTCGAAGTCTATGGAATGCCAAAATGGAAAAACTTTGAAATAATTGAGTTGGAATATTTCCATCGATTAAATCTCCACCTTTCGCTTCAATATTTTATAGACTATAATGATCCAAAGACAAAAGATTTTGTAAGTAATTATTGGGAAACCTTTAATACAGAGCCTACCCCATTCTCTTTCCAAGGGTACGATATAGTAACTTATTTCGTTTCAGCTCTGTCCGAATATGGGAGAGAGTTCCCTATTTATATTAATGGTTATAGTAAAACACTACTCCAATCCTCTGTAAACTTTGTAAATAACAAAAATCGCTTGGGATTTGAAAACCAATCCACAAGCGATATTGTCTATGTAAAAAACTGGGGAATA
>CAYSND010000108.1:0-861 GCA_964432305.1 uncultured Muribaculaceae bacterium
GGGTTGCAGGCAAATCCGTATAGACAATCCATTAAAACAAACCCTTTCTCCTCCATTCTTGTTTTTGAGGGACGGAGTGGTTCTTGAAGTATTCTTGTAGGGTGTTGTTGGGAGTCGAGGTACTCTTTTGAAACAGCAAGATAATCATTGTAATTTATCCTCTTTCCGAGATTCTGTAAAACTTCATAGGCACACTGCTTCCCGCGAAGAACTGCGGAGGTTCCCTCTCCGATTCTCACCGCATCGCCCACTCCGTGGCAGCTTCTGCCAAACATTGTATTTCCTTTAGTAAAGAGCTGGTTGTCTGGAAGAAGTCCTGTGCAGATATTAATACAATCAATCCCATCTATCCTCTGTTCAGTGCCGGGTATCGGTTTAAAATTCTCGCATTTAGCTATTATTGCCCCTACTACGCCGGTGTAATCGTCATTAGGGATAGCCTCTAAAAGAATATGAGAGGTCATAATGGGGATGCCTAACCTGCGTACCCTATTTGCCTGAACAGGGAACCCTCCCTCATTAGGCATAGCCTCGATAATAGCTTTAACATTTGCTCCTGCCTGCATAGCTTGATAGGAGGTAAGGTATCCGATATTTCCGGCACCGATGGTAAGTATATTTTTACCGAGCAGGGTATATTCTGTATTCATCATCCTCTGAACAACGGCTGCTGTATATACACCCGGCACATCATCATTTTTAAAGGCAGGCATAAATGGAACAGCCCCTGTGGCTATTACAAGCTCCTCGGTCTCAACATAGAAAATCTCGTCGGTGGCTATGTTTTTTACTGCAATCCTTTTCCCTTGAAGTATGTCCCAGACCACACAGTCAAGGAAAATCCCCTCTAATGAGTCTCCC
>CAYSND010000108.1:871-6187 GCA_964432305.1 uncultured Muribaculaceae bacterium
TTTTGGCTATATCGAAACCACGCATCCCCCCAA
Source organism: uncultured Muribaculaceae bacterium (assembly GCA_964432305.1). Lineage (GTDB taxonomy): Bacteria > Bacteroidota > Bacteroidia > Bacteroidales > UBA932 > CAYSND01. Next base: position 905 of record CAYSND010000108.1, read on the forward strand.
ATCTTTTCTCCTTCTCGAAGAAAAAGAATTGGTGTGTCTGCATTAGGAACTGTCCCCCTATATGGCTGTTATTGTCTAATACAATATTATCAACCCCCGCTTTATTAAGCTCCTCCCTTACAGCAAGACCTGCCGGACCTGCTCCGATAATGGTTACCGAGGTCTTATAGACCTTTTTAGGCGTGTCGTCTTGATGTGAATTATGACTTATTTCGTTAAAGCCATTGTCTTTTCCTAATCTCTCAACTTTTTTTACTTCATCAACTTTAGTAACACAGATTCGTCTTACTTTTCCATCTACCAACATTTCACAAGCACCACATTTTCCGATTCCGCACTCAAGTGTTCGTTTTCTATTATCAATACTATGGCTGTGCACCTGAAATCCTGCTTGATGAAGTGCAGCGGCTATAGTGTTGCCTTTCTGTCCTTTAACTTTTATCCCTTCAAAAGTAAATTCAACTAAATCTTCCTGAGGAATCTCAAGAATGGGGTGAGATGTTATTTTGTGCATTTTTATAAAATTTTAATAGCGCTGACAAAGTTAGTAAAAGTTATAAAAATAGAAATATTTCTTACTCTCTTTTCCCAAAATCGTTTTGGTTTCTTTATACGATTAATTTTGGAATGTAAATATTAATTAAAAACAAGGAGGTTTTATGAGAAGGTTTGTAGAATTTATAGTGCTCTGCATTATAATGTTGTTGATTTCTTGTTCACGAGAGAGGAGAGATTGTGAGATAAGGCTCTCATTCTCGTCAGAGTACAGAGCTTTGGAGTGGAAAAAGTTTACCGACTCCGTGCTCTCAAAGGGACTTGCTGCTGAGGTTCCTGATACTAATAATTTCATATTATCTATAACTAACACTATTTCAGGCTCTGTTATATATAGAGGTAAATATTCTGAAAAGCCTGAGAAAATTTCGGTTACAGAGGGGAGTTATACCATCTCTGTAATCTCGGAAGAGTTCTCGACCCCTGCATTTAATGCCCCACAATGGGGAGACCTACAGGTGATTCTTCTTAAAGGAGGGGAGTCGGTAAATATTTCATTGCTCTGTAAACAGTTAAACTCTGGTCTGAGGATTAACTATTCAGATGAGTTTAAGGCAAAGTTCGCCACCTCTCTAATTCATCTCCATTCCGGAGGGGATTCAATACTCTACTCTTATGATGAAAAGAGGATTGCTTATTTCACTCCATCGAGGGTGGAGACGAGAATAAGTTCAGGAGTAGGGGAGAGAAAACTCCTCTTTGCCAGAACTCTTCGTCCGGCAGAGATACTTTCAGTTAATCTCTCTATTTCTAATGATGACCATATTGGGAAACAGGGTATCTTCATTACAGTGGATACAAGCAGGGTCTGGATTAATGAGGATATTATTGCAGGAAACGAGAAGGATGGGAGTAGTAAGGAGAAAGCATTGACAGTCTCGGAAGCAAAAGGGTGGAGCGGAGCCAAGGGGGTTTGGGTAAAAGGGTATATAGTTGGGGGAGATATTACCTCTTCGGAGATCCTCTTTACACCTAATTTTACTTCGAGAACCCATTTTGCCATCTCTGATAAGAGCCCTGAGACACTTCGGGCAAACTGTATGGCAGTGGAGTTAAAAACGGGAAAACTCAGAGATTCCTTAAACTTAGTAGATAATAAAGCCCTTTGGGGTAAAATGATTTGGTTGCAGGGGGATATTGTCGATTCCTATTTTGGACTTCCGGGGCTTAAAAATATAAAAGCTGTGTCGAAAAAGTGATGATACTATATTAATTATCGGATATCTTTATTATATTTGTCTTAGATATTATGAGAAGCAAATTAAACATCATCCCTTTTTATATCTCGACAGCTATCTTTTTGGTGGCCATGTTTGCTAATATTCATCTTTTGGAGCTAATTTTTAAGCCGTTGATGATATTATCATTGATGTTTTTCTTTGCTAAGTCTGTGAATTTACGATCCTCTCTTTCTTTTAGATTTACCCTCATTGCACTTACTTTCTGTTTAATGGGGGATGTGTTCTTAATGCTTAATAAAGATGATGGTCTGCTCTTTATTCTCGGAATTGCGGCATTTCTAATAGGACATGTTTTTTATATATTGGCTTTCAGTAGAATATTAATAGAAAATAAGGTTAAATTTAACTGGTATCTGGTAGTGTTGGTTGGGCTCCTATTTAGTAGTACGATTCCTTTATTGGTTCTTAGGGCAGGGGACTTTGCGTTACCTATTTTTATGTACTCTCTTACGATTTGTACAATGCTTGCCTTTGCACTCCAGCTCTTAAAAGTTAAGGGAGTGGGTGTTATTATCTCTATAGGGGCTGCCCTTTTTGTTATTTCAGACTCTCTAATAGCTATATTAAAGTTTATCACCCCTATACCTCATGGAGGTTGGTGGGTTATGTTAACATATATAGCGGCTCAATATCTAATAATAATAGGTCTCGAAAGATATTTTTCTATTTATCAAAAATAGTCCTTACTTTTATAGCTCATTTTTTAACATTTATTCATAAGTATTATGAGCTATTTAACAGATAAAAAGTTAGTTATCGTAGGTGCCGCCGGAATGATAGGTTCCAACATGGCACAGACAGCAGCAATGATGCGTCTTACCCCAAATCTATGCCTTTATGACCCCTTTATTGGTGGTTTAGAGGGTGTTGCAGAGGAAATTCGTCACTGCGGATTTGAAGGATTGAATGTAACATTTACCTCGGATGTAAAAGAGGCATTTACCGGGGCATCTTTTATGGTCTCATCAGGTGGAGCTCCTCGTAAAGAGGGGATGACCCGTGAGGATTTACTTAAAGGGAACTGTGAAATCGCAGAACAATTAGGGAAGGATATTAAATCGTATTGTCCTAAATTAGAGCATGTTATAATTATTTTCAACCCTGCTGATATTACAGGTTTAGTTACTTTGATCCATAGTGGTCTTAAACCCTCCCAGGTTACCACTTTGGCTGCACTCGACAGCACCCGTCTTCAGAGCGAATTGGCAAAACATTTCGGTATTAAACAGAGTGAAGTAACTAATACTCGTACTTACGGCGGACATGGTGAGCAGATGGCAGTTTTTGCCTCTACTGCAAAGGTTAATGGTACTCCACTTACAGACCTTATTGGTACAAGCAAATTGACTGATGAGGCGTGGGCTGCACTTAAATTGCGTGTTGTAAAAGGGGGTGCCAATATTATAAAATTACGCGGTCGTTCCTCTTTCCAGAGCCCCTCTTATGTCTCTATTGAGATGATTCGTGCTGCAATGGGTGGTGAAGCTTTCCGCTGGCCCGCAGGGTGTTATGTGAGCAATGGGGAGTTTGATCATATTATGATGGCTATGGAGACCAATATTACCAAAGATGGGGTTTCATATAGCGCACTTAAAGGGACAGAAGCTGAATTACAGGAACTCCGCCAAAGTTATAAACACCTCTGTGCAATGCGTGATGAGGTTATAGGCTTCGGCATTCTCCCTCCCGTAACGGAGTGGCATAAGCTAAATCCTAATATTCGTTAAAAAACGCTGACTGCTGTTTTAGTGGTTAGCAATTCGAGTGTTTTAACTCCCATTACCGAGTTCCCCTTGGGATTAAGTCTTGGACTCCAAACGGTTACTGCATAGACCTGTGGGCAGATGGCTGCGATTCCTCCCCCTACACCACTTTTTGCGGGGAGTCCTACTAAGTAGGAGAATTCGCCGGATTCATCATAAAGTCCGCAGGTTTGCATTATAGCATTCATCCTTTTTATTTTGGAATAAGTAAGGTGTATTTTATCTATAAACTGAGAGTTTTTTCTATCTGCAAAATGAACAAAAGCACGAGATAAATCGGTGCAACTCATTTCGATAGAGCATTGTTTGAAATAGAACCTAAGTAATGCATCGACATCGCTATCTATATTCTTATAGTGTTTTAATATGTTTGCAATAGCTATATTTAAGTACCCCGTTTGATATTCGGAGTTAGCTACATCCATATTATAGTCGATAGTGTCGTTACCGCAAAGTTCGCGTATAAACTTCAGATACTTAGTTTCAGCATCTTCCAGGTTAGACAATAATATATCCGTTATGACCAATGCCCCTGAATTTATTAGGGGATTTCTCGGTTTACCTTTCTCCATTTCAAGCTGAATGAGGGAGTTAAAGGGCATCCCTGAAGGCTCCACCCCGACTCTGTTCCACAAATCTTCTCCGCAGAGACTTATCCCCATTGCTAAAGAGAAGACTTTGGAGATACTTTGAATGGAGAATTTTACTTCGCTGTCACCATATTTATACTCTTTACCTGAGACAGTCCTAAGAGCAATCCCATACTGGTCAGGATTGACTTTTTTCAACTCGGGGATATACGAAGCTTGTTCCCCCTCTTTTGCGAAGGGGGCGATCTCCTCATATATCTCTTTTAAGATTTTATTGTAATCCATCTTGATGTTGTTTTATTTTTTACTATTTATTTGCATAATTAGGGAAGTGCTTAATATAAGGCAAATTGAAGCTACTATTCTTGAGAAACCCCCTATAAGTTGCACCGAAAATAATATTATACTTATAAATAGAGCGATACCAATAACTCTCTGTATAGGGAGCATTATTTTATAACTTATTTTAGGGGAGAATATAAGACCTATAATACATAATGAAACCACTATTAGTACTATATATTCGTGTATTAAAAAGGTGAAAATCGCAGTTAATATGAATATTATCAGTGCTACTATTCTCGTTATCTGTTCAGTGGAAAACTTTCTGCTCATGCTCTCTTTTTTATCGATTACAAATATACTATTTTTAATTTGTCATCACAATAACCATAAATTTTAAGCCACACGAAGTGTCTGAAATTACGAGGTAAAAAGTTTGTTGTATCTCATTGCGGACACAGTGTGTCATTGCAGACTCCACAACTGTCATTGCGGACTCCGTTCCGCAATCCCATCCCCTAAATAGAATATGCTTATAGAGTACGGAAGGTTCGACTCTTCGCTCACCAAGTTCCTTAACTCTATAAGCAAATTCTCTCATAGCCTCTCCATTACCCCAATTTCACCCCCATTTTCTTGACCTCAACAGCTGACCTCATCCAGGGAGGCTTCTGTAAGGGGGCACAGTGTTGAGGTTGGAATCAAAAGCCTCTCCAGAGTGCTTTCTCTCTTGACCTAAACAGCTGACCTCGTTTTGAGAGCCTTCTGTGAGGGTGGTATGTGTTGAGGTCATTTTTCTGGACTGATAACCCCTGTATTTTTCCACTTTACCCCGATAATCGCGTCTATGTC
>CAYSND010000109.1:0-6173 GCA_964432305.1 uncultured Muribaculaceae bacterium
CTTTTAATCTGTAAACAGCCGATAAGTCTGCTGCATAGGCAACCCCTTTTTGAGGACCACCTATATCGGAGGTAATATATTTAACAGTTGCACCTAATGCAAGGCCTGGCATTAAAAGATATGAGAGTCCTAAGTCCACACTCATATTCTTCGGGGTAAATATGCCTGTTATTACCCCATTTATATCACTTACCTCATAACTTGGTGAAGTAAGGTATCGCGCTCCTATTCCAACAGCGAATTTATCTCCGATTTTACCATAACCTGTAACTGTCGAAAGGGTGTTATTTGTACTCTTTGGTTGCCATAGAGAGAATGAAGCTCCTATCCCCCCTTTAACATTGGAGAGAGACATAAAGGCACTATTATAATAAATTGCGAAGGGGGTGTTCTCAGAAGAGAGTGAAATCCCCCCCATCCCTGAGAGAGATGGGTCAACAGGGATATTAATAAATGGTACACTCTGAGAGCGAGCTTGATAAAAGCCAAAAACTAATAGTAAAAGTGCCAAAGTGGCTTTTGTCATCTGTTTTTTTATATTAATCATAACTTAACTATATTTCTTTTAATTTCCTTTCCTTCTATAATTACATTTAAGCTATAGGAACCTGCAGCCATTTTGCTCATATCTACTTGTGCCGGTTCAAAAGGTGCTATATTAAGTTCCCCACTAAATACTTTTGCTCCGGAACCATTAGTAATAGTAACTTGAGCATTAGTGTCAAAGCTCGTTCTAATATTTAGTTTATCTATTACCGGGTTCGGATAAATATCTATATCACGGCTTTCATCTCTTATCAGTAACTTAAATGATGTTTCACAAGAGGCATTAAGGGCGTCTTTAGCCACTAATCTTATCTCATCAGAACCATATTTCAGAGCCTTTATATATATAGTGGATTCACCCATTGTAATATGAGTGAGAGAGGGGTTATTTGGAATAGCCGTTATATCGAGTAACTCTCCGTCATCATCTATAAATATTTCATCAATTTTTAACTCATATAATCCATTTATTTTCCCCATTATAACATTTTTTACCGGGGCAACCAATACAGGTGGAGTGTTAGGAAGAATAGTATAAGAGATCTTTTGAACGATCTTCCCACCATGTTCATCCATTATTGTAAGAGTGGCAAAATAATCCCCAGCCGGTGCATCTTTGCCTATAATTGTAACTATTACCTGTGAATTGTTTGAAGTATATGAGGCAGCTCTTGAACCTGGAACAAAAGTGACAGTGGTTTTATGTCCCTCAGGATCAGAGTAGTTAAATCTAAGATTGGTATAAAGATGAGCTTTAACTTTTGCATTTACTCCGTCAAGCGGTGTAATAATTGGTGGGTTGTTCTGTTTGGTTTGAACGCTCTTTATCTCTGATAGTGCTGATTTATTTCCTGAAATATCAACTGCATCCAAGCCAACATAATAAGTGGTCTCAAACTCTAAATTGGGTATGGTACTCTCTAATTTATCTCCTACTGACAGATTGCCTGTTTTAACCGAAAAGGCTTTTATGTTACTTGGAAGTTTGCTCCTGTCTATACCTGATGTGAAAGGTTCCGGACTGTAATAAATATTATAAGAATAAGCCTTTGTATCATCTTCATCCGCTGTAACTCCCCATTTTAATGTTATAGAGTTACCAATGGCTCCGAGTTCTAAATCTTCAACTATTGCAGGCGGAATGCCCTCTCCTGATGCAACTGCTTTGAGGGCGTTTAGCAGCCCTGATCCCAATTTCCCTATATAGTTAGGGTTATATTCATAAACATCGTTTGTGGTACCCACAAGTCTGTTCCATAGCATTTCAGGTGTAAATCCGGGTCCACCATGTTTAGCTACTACAAGTGCTGCAACTCCGGATACATGAGGACAAGCCATAGAGGTTCCTTGCATATAATCATAGGTGCCTTTTCCAACTGTGCTATATACCTCTCCTCTCTTTTTGTAGTCTCCCCCTGTAGCAGTAATGTCAACCCAAGTCCCATAATTTGAGTAGTAAGCTCTTACCAAGTCAGGACCTATTGAAGCTACGGCTAAAATACTTTCGTATGTTGCGGGACTAGATCCAATAGTTTGACTATTATCATTTCCGGCAGCAAATATCACAATACCCCCTTTCATCGGTCCAACTTGATTACCGTTTTTATCTGTTCCGGCATATTTTCGAAAATATTCAACAGCCTGTTTTGTATACTCAGGAACATATTCTATACCTTCGTATCCCCAACTGTTTTGAGAAATAACGGCTCCGTTATCTGCTCCATATTTTATTGCTTTCTCTCCACTACCTCCATCATCCCCCTGAAATATCTGACAAGACATTATTCTTGACCCTTTTTTTCCCGCAGCATAATCACCACCAGCTATTCCGCAGACCCCTTTGCCGTTATTATTTACAGCAGCAACAGTACCTCCCACATGTGTTCCGTGATTATCGGCAGTTATAGTGGCTTTATTTGAAACAAAGTTATAACCATAAATATCATCAATATATCCGTTATTATCGTCATCAACACCGGGAGAACCATTAAGTTCGGCATTATTTACCCAGAGGTTATCAATAAGGTCTTCATGAGTTATATCTAACCCCCCGTCAACGATGGAGACAATTACAGAGGGGTCTCCTGTGGTGATATTCTCCCAAACAGGAACCACATTAATATCAGAACCTTGTCTATATCCCGATTTAGAGCCGTCATTATAGTAATGCCACTGGTTTGGGAGTCCGGGATCATTAAAAAAAGTAGAGCCACCTGATGGCGTAATCGGATCTGGAAAGGTTGGAAAAGAGGTGAAGGGATTGATAAGGTAGGTATCCTTCCTTACAATTTTAGGGACTAATTCAACTTTTTCCACCCCCTCTATCTCTGACATTTGAGTATAAGCACGAGTTAAAGGTGTTTTATTATCAAAATAGAGATCATACCAAAGGTGTAACCCTTCTGCACGGGTTCTCTCCTCAAACTCACCGGCATAAGGGAATGTCCTGGTCATATATTTAGCCCCCAAAGAGGAGAGTATCTGGTCAACAGATGTTATACTTGTCTTCGTAGCCACCCCATTATTATCGGTGGCTGATTCAATTATCTTTACAAACTCCTCGCTAACTTTTATTTTCATAGTTCCGGTTACCATTTTTTCTATAGGTACATTCGGAATATCGGGGTTGTTATTTATAATTGGAGTGATGTTTTTCTGACACCCTAGAAAGAATAAAATAGAGGTGAACAAAATAAGGTTTCGTTTCATAAATTAGGAATAAATAATATGCAAATGTATGTAAATTTAAAAATCAGCAGCAAATTCTTTTGCTGCTTCTGCAGCCGCTTCCGCAAAATTTTCTCCGGAGGAGGCGTATATTATAGAACGTGAGGCATTAACTAATAATCCGCAGTGGGAGTTAAGTCCATACTTGGATACTTCTTCGAGTGTTCCCCCCTGGGCTCCAATTCCAGGAACAAGCAGAAAGTTTTCAGGACAATACTTCCGAATCTCTGCAAGTTTTTCGGGGCGGGTAGCCCCTACCACGAACATTACCCTCTCGCTCCCCTCTATTGTCATAACATTGCGGATGATTTTTTCATATAGCGGCATTTTGAATTTAGCTTCAGGGCTTTCTGAAACTTGCAGAGTTTCAAACTCCTCAGCAGAGGGATTTGAGGTCAATGCAAGGACAACAACCCACTTCCCTTCATATTTTAGGAAAGGTTTTATCGAGTCGCTCCCCATATAAGGGGCAACGGTAACTGCATCGAACTCCATTGTTTCAAAAAAGGCTTTGGCGTATTGCGAAGCTGTGTTTCCTATATCCCCCCTTTTGGCATCGGCGATAAGGAAAATTTCAGGGTACCGTTCCCTTATATATTTAACGGTCATTTCGAGTTGGTGCCACCCTGAACTCCCCTCAGCCTCATAAAAGGCTGTATTTGGTTTGTATGCTACACAAAAAGGGGCAGTGGCATCCACTATAGCCTTGTTAAACTCAAAAATACCCTCCTCTCTCCCTTTGAGATGTTCCGGGAGGAGGTTCCTATCTGTATCAAGTCCGACACATAGAAAACTCTTCTTCCTTTTTATTTGACTAAATAGTTCTTCGTAGGTCATCTTAAAAGTTTCTAATAATATTTATAGAACAATGCTATCGACTCCATTCCTTTATATAACTGCGTTAGTAAATAACTCTCGTTAGGGGAGTGGATAGTATCTCTTTCAAGTCCAAATCCCATTAGTAGGGGGTCGCTCTTAAGTATCTTCTGCATCTCAGCTAAGATAGGAATAGATCCACCTCCACGACTTGGAACAGGCTCTATTCCATAAACTTCTCCGATAGCTTTTGCTGCTGCTTTATAGGCAGGGGAGGAGATAGGTATTAGAAAACCATTTCCTCCGTGGTGAGGGATAACTTTTACTTTTACAGTTTTAGGGGCTATTGATAAAAAGTGTTTTTCAAAGAGCTCCGCTATTTTATGACAATCCTGATTAGGAACCAGACGCATAGAAATTTTTGCGGAAGCTTTGGATGGGAGGACTGTTTTGGCACCCTCTCCTGTATACCCTCCCCATATTCCGTTTACATCTAAACAAGGTCTAATTCCTGTCCTCTCCAAGGTGTTATACCCCTCTTCCCCCTTTAGCTCATCCACATCGAGAAACTCTTTATACTCCTCTATATCGAAAGGGGCTCTTGAGAGCATCTCTCTATCCTCTTTACTTAACTCCACTACATCATCATAGAACCCTTTAACAGTTATTCTGCCATTTTTATCTATTAGGCTATCAATCAATGAGCAGAGGGTGTTAATAGGATTTGCTACCGCACCACCATAATGTCCTGAGTGAAGATCTTTATTAGGACCTGTAACCTCTACTTCTAAATAAGCTAAACCCCTCATACCGCAATTAATGGAGGGGACTTTCTCACTTATCATAGTCGTATCTGAAACCAACATAATATCACATGCGAGCATCTCTTTATGCTCCTCTGTCCACTCTACAAGAGATGGGGAACCTATCTCCTCCTCCCCCTCTAAGATAAACTTAACATTATGTCTGACAATGTTATTTTTAACTATATACTCAAATGCCTTCAGGTGCATAAATAACTGTCCCTTGTCGTCATTGGCTCCTCTTGCATAAATAGCTCCGTCTCTTATTTCAGGCTCAAAAGGGGGTGATACCCATAAATCAATAGGATCTACAGGCTGAACATCGTAGTGACCATAGACTAGAATAGTAGGCTTTGACTTATCTATTATCTTCTCCCCATAGACAACGGGATGTCCCTTGGTAGGGTAAACGGAAGCCTTATCAGCTCCTGCTGCAAGGAGAAATTCGACTAATTTATCGGCACATTTTTTCATATCTCCTTTATGCTCGGAGAGTGAACTTACTGAGGGGATTCTTAGAAGTTCAAAGAGTTCGCTAAGGAATCTTTCGCTGTTTTGGGCAATGTACTGTTTCATATTATTGTTTTTTAAGAGGGAGTTTAGCAATGATGGTCTCGCCACCAACTACATTATCCCCTAAATTAACGCATATTTCTGTATCGAGGGGGAGAAAAAGATCAGCGCGTGAGCCAAACTTAATAAATCCTGCTTGTGTTCCTGAGACCACTCTCTTTCCCATCTCCGCATAACAGACCACTCGTCTTGCGAATTTACCTGCTATCTGTCTCATTAGGACCTTATCCCCTTGATTATTATTAATAACTATTGTTGTTCTTTCGTTTTTTACAGATGACTTTGGATGCCATGCTGCTAAGTAGTTGCCAGGGTGATACTTGAAATATTCCACATCACCAGTTATAGGGAACCAATTAACATGCACATTGAAAAAACTCATAAAGACTGAAACTTGTATTCTCTCCTCTTTTAAGTATTCGCTCTCAAAAACTTTCTCTAAAATAACTATCTTCCCATCCGCAGGGGCTGTTATTATAAGTTCGTCACCCACAGCCACCCTTTCAGGATTTCTATAAAACCTAAGGAAAAAGAGAAAAAGGATAACCATTATGACCAATATTATCCAAGTTCCTATGTTGCTTCCCAAGTAGTAGAACAATAAAAAGTTTATTAATGCTGCAACGAAAAAAAATACAATCAGCATTGCTCTCCCTTCTTTATGAATCTGCATAGTAAAATTATATAAGTCCAAACAATTTAATATAT
>CAYSND010000110.1:0-5960 GCA_964432305.1 uncultured Muribaculaceae bacterium
TGATGAAATACAAAATACTCCTCAAAACAGTCTCCGTTTTCATCCTTAAAAGCTACAACTGCGGTCATATCGTTAGGATTAACCTTTCTTCTCCTTTTATAAAAAGGGAGAAATACAGGCTCAATCCCGGATGTTGTTTGAGTCATTAGAGAGGTGGTACCTGTAGGGGCAATTGTCAGCATAGAAATGTTTCTCCTTCCGTAACGAACCATTTCGTCATATAGCTCTTCGTCTTCTCTGCGTATTCTCCCTATCATAGGATTATTAGCCTCTTTGTTTGCATTGAAGATAGGGAAAGCCCCTCTCTCCTTAGCCATAATAACAGATGAGCGGTAAGCCTCTATGGCAAGTGTTTTCTGAGTGTTTGTAGCGAAATCAGTAGCTTTATTGGTACCATAAGTAAGGCCAAGTGCGGCAAGCATATCTCCTTCTCCGGTTATACCAAGTCCCGTTCTTCTTCCACCAAGTGTCTTGGCTTTTATCTTCTCCCAAAGCTCTATTTCAGTTCTTTTAACATCTTCATCCTCAGGGTCGTTCTTAACCTTATTTAAGATGGCATCTATCTTCTCCATCTCGAGTTCGATAAGGTCATCCATAAGCCTCATTCCCTTTATAACATGATCTTTAAAGAGTTCTTCATTAAACTTAGCTTCAGGTGAGAATGGGTTATCCACATAAGAATAGAGATTTATAGCCATTAATCTACATGAATCATAAGGGCAAAGAGGAATCTCTCCGCAAGGATTAGTGCTTACAGTGGCATACCCTTCATCGGCATAGCAATCAGCAACAGACTCTCTGATAATAGTGTCCCAGAAGAGTATTCCCGGTTCGGCCGATTTCCATGCATTATGAATTATTTTTTTCCATAAAGCTGTGGCATCTATCTCCTTGGAGTATTTGGAGCCGTCAGAATCCACAGGGTATATCTGTTTATAAGGCTTGTTGCCAAGTGCACACCTCATGAATTCATCGTCTATTTTAACTGAGACATTTGCCCCTGTAACCTTTCCTTTTTCCATTTTAGCATCTATAAAATGTTCGGAATCAGGATGTTTAATAGAGATTGATAACATTAATGCTCCTCTGCGTCCATCTTGAGCGACTTCTCGAGTAGAGTTTGAGTATCTCTCCATAAAAGGGACTACACCTGTCGAAGTCAGGGCACTATTGAGTACAGGACTACCTGAAGGTCTTATATGTGATAAATCATGACCTACACCACCTCTGCGTTTCATAAGCTGTACTTGCTCTTCGTCTATTTTAAGGATACCTCCATACGAGTCAGCAGGGTTTCTATGACCGATTACAAAGCAGTTTGAAAGCGATGCTACTTGGAAATTGTTCCCAATACCGGACATTGGACCCCCTTGAGGTATGATATACTTAAAATCTTTGAGCAGATCGAAAATTTCCTCAGCAGAGAGAGGGTTTGGATATTTCGATTCGATACGGGCAAATTCGTCTGCCAAACGATGATGCATATCTTCGGGTGATCTCTCATAGAGATTACCAAAAGAATCTTTCATAGCGTATTTGTTAATCCAAACAGAGGCTGCTAATTCATCTCCCTTGAAATAATTTTTACTTTCTTCAAGGGCTTCGTCGTAGGTGTAAGTCTTCATTATGGGATGCCTATTTTTTTCTAAAATTGGCACGCAAGTTATTATTTAAAAAAAGAGAAAAAAAGAGAAACTATATGAAGTTATCAACAAAATTTCTAACAACAATTTTTACTACAATTCTCGCAATTTGAGAACTCGCCCCTGAGTCTTTTCTCGACCAAGTTTGACATTCTTTCTTTCAATTCTTCTGTTGATATCTTTTCTAACACAGAGTAAGCGAATGCCAACTGTTGCATAAGTTTCGCCTCTTTTGCCGGAATCCCTCTTGAACGCATATAGAAGAGCTCTTCATCGTCAAGCCTACCTGTAGTCGCTCCGTGAGAGCACTTTACATTATCTGCGTATATTTCTAACTGTGGTTTTGAAAAGACTTTTGCTCCTTTAGAAATGAGTAAGTTATGATTTGCCTGATAGGCTTCCGTTTTCTGTGCATCAGGGACAACAGAAATCAATCCGTAAAAATTACTTACTGCTTTATCATCTAAAATCCCTTTAAAAAGCTGACTGCTCGTGCAGTTTGGGACAAGATGATTCATATATATATTTGTAGAAATAACCTGCTCCCCATCCACAAGATAGAGTCCGTTAATTTCACAATTTGCATCCTCCCCTTTTAAGTCCGCCTTAATATCATTAGTTATAATTCCTCCGTGTAGGGTGATGAAATTAATTTTTAGTTTCGATCTGTTTTCAAGGCTTATATTGAACTTTGTGGAGTGTCGAGATGTTTTATATTCATTTTGAATAACTACAAAATCAGCATCAGCCCCCTCTTTTAAGGTAATATCTATGGTCTCCTTTGTGGAAAAATCGTCTGACGAGAAGGTGTGGGAACAGAGTATAATTTTAGCAGAAGAGTTGGATTCAAAAATAAAACTACTGCCAAATTCCATTTCAAGAGGGGACTCATTAGTACGTATTCCTATAACTTGTAATATTTCCGGAAGGGTTTCATTTGGTTTTAAGTTAAAAGAAAAAGGGACTTTGGTACCTTGAACTCCTCCGTTTACAACAAAAACTTGTCGAGACCCCTGCATAGGGACGCTACAACGGAATTTCTGAACAGCTTCAAGCGCAGGTGCGTATATATAATTTTCTTTTACCATCTTATTCTTTTATTAACCAGTCATATCCCCTCTCTTCCACTTCAAGGGCAAGGTTCTTATCCCCTGTTTTAATAATTTCTCCACGATAAAGAATGTGTACAAAGTCAGGTATAATATAGTCTAAAAGCCTTTGGTAATGCGTAATCACTATAAAGGCGTTGTCATTTCTTTTAAGGTTGTTTACCCCTGTTGCCACGATTCTTAATGCGTCAATATCAAGTCCGCTATCAGTTTCATCAAGGATAGCGAGACGAGGGTCGAGCATTGCCATTTGAAATATCTCGTTTCTCTTCTTTTCTCCCCCTGAGAACCCAACATTCACCCCTCTTGAGGAGAAGGAGGGATCCATTTGTACCACTGCCATCTTGCTTCTCATCATTTTAAGAAATTCGGCAGAGTTAAGGGGTTCGAGCCCTTTATGTTTACGGTGCTCATTAAGGGCACTTTTCATAAAGTTAATATTGGTGACTCCGGGGATCTCCACAGGGTACTGGAATCCTAAAAAGAGCCCTGCCCAGGAGCGTTCTTCGGGTGAGAGAGCTAATAAATCTTGTCCATCGTAAATGACTTCACCGGAAGTCACATCGAAGGTGGATTTTCCTGCAAGTACAGACGAGAGGGTGGATTTTCCGGAGCCGTTTGGACCCATAATAGCATGGATTTCCCCTTCGTTTATAGATAGATTAACCCCTTTTAATATCTCTTTGCCTCCTATTGAGGCGTGCAAATCTTTAATAGATAACATCATTGTTGATTCCTCCATTGTTTTCTCCAACTGATGAAACCGAAAACAGCAAGTACCAGATAAGAGGCACTAACTATCGGCATAAATATCATTCCTGCGGAGAGGTATAATATAATATTTGTTGTATTTACTGCTAACCAAACTCCCCAACACTCTAATTTCTTCTGAGCGGAGAGGTATTGTGCGAGTAACATTAATGCCATTACTGAGGCATCAAGATAGGGGCGATGAGCAGGGAAGATGTTTGGAAAGGCATCCCCTAACCCTAACATTGCTGTTCCCCAAAGTATTGCAAAGAGGGAGGCAATACCTATAAAGATAACCCCCTGCTTCTTTTTTAAGAGAGTTACTTTTAACTCTCTGTTTTTATTGTTTTCATCCTTTTTAGGATGAGTCCATCTATAGTGACCGAAGATGTTTATAGCTACGGAGATAGGCTGTAATAACATGCTCGAATAGAGATGTTTTTGGAGAAAAAGGAAAAATAGCAGTATGGCATATACATATCCAAACCAAAAATTATATGATTTTCCTCTCCCTGCCAAAAAGACAGAAGTAAGACCAAATAGTACTGCTATCAACTCTAAAAGCGATACTGAATAACCTCCAAGGGTAAATAAAACAAAATCAATACTAAAAATTTCCATATTTCTTATCCCACACTACCTTCCAATGAGACTTGTAGTAGTTTTTGTGCCTCTACTGCAAACTCCATAGGGAGCTGATTAATTACCTCTTTTGCATATCCGTTTACTATAAGTCCGACAGCGTTTTCTTCAGAAACGCCTCTTTGTCTTATGTAAAAAAGTTGGTCTTCGCTGATTTTGGAGGTAGTGGCTTCATGCTCCATGACAGCAGAATCATTGAAACTCTCTATAAAGGGAAATGTGTGAGCACCGCACTTGTCCCCGAGGAGCAGAGAGTCGCATTGAGAGAAATTTCGAGCATTGTCTGCACCTGCACTGATTCTGACGAGCCCACGGTAGCTGTTTTGACTCTTCCCTGCGGAGATCCCTTTACTTATTATACGACTGCGGGTGTTTTTCCCGATATGTATCATCTTGGTACCGGTATCTGCCTGCTGAAAGTGATTGGTAACTGCTACAGAATAGAACTCTGAAATGGAATTGTCCCCTTTAAGAATCGTACTGGGGTATTTCCATGTTATTGCGGAGCCAGTTTCTACTTGTGTCCAGAAGAGCTTGCTATTACTCCCTGCACAGATTCCTCTTTTGGTGACGAAATTGAAGATTCCTCCGCGACCTTGGGCATCACCGGGGTACCAGTTTTGGACTGTGGAGTATTTTACCTCTGCATCTGCTGCTACTACTATCTCTACCACGGCAGCATGAAGTTGATTTTCATCTCTTTGTGGAGCCGTGCATCCTTCGAGATAACTCACATAAGACCCCTCTTCAGCCACTATTAAAGTACGTTCAAACTGCCCTGTCCCTTTTGCGTTAATTCTAAAATAACTTGAAAGAGCCATTGGACATTTCACCCCTTTGGGAATGTAACAGAAGGAACCATCAGAGAAGACAGCGGAGTTAAGAGCAGCGAAATAGTTATCCCCAATGGGAACTACTGATGCTAAATATTTTTTAATCAGGTCGGGGTGATTTTTCACGGCTTCTGAAAAAGAGCAGAAAATAATCCCCTTCTCTGCAAGAGTTTCGCTAAATGTGGTTTTAACAGAGACAGAGTCGAAAACAGCATCCGTGGCTATCCCTGAAAGGGTTTTTCTTTCGTCAAGAGGGATGCCGAGTTTATCGAAAGTCTTCATAAGTTCAGGATCTACTTCCCCATCTTCATTAGAGGGGAGTTTGGGAGAGGCATAATATATTATATCCTGATAATCAATAGGAGGGATATTTAGATGAGCCCATTCAGGCATCTTCATGGTGGTCCATTTCCGGTATGCCTTCAAACGGAAATCGAGTAACCACTGAGGCTCCTCTTTTTTGGAGGAGATTAGGATAACAGTCTCTTCACTAAGTCCTTTTGGGATAAACTCTTGTTCTATAGCTGTTTCGAATCCGTGAAGGTACTCGCTTTCTGTTATATCTTGAATTATTTTATTGTTTTCATTCATTGCGGCGCAAAGTTAAACTATTTTAAGTATTTTTGTAAAAAACAGAAAGAGATGAGTACGCAAATATCCGAAATCGGCAAAAATGCCGCTATTGAAAAATTGTTTGAAGGGAGTGGGTTTGAGAACAAAGAACCCATTTCTATTAGTGAAAAAGGGGAGTGTTGCCATGTCGGCAAACTGATGTTGGAAGGGGTGGACTTCGACCTTACTTATACTCCTATTAAGCATCTTGGTTATAAATCTGTTTTAAATGTAATAGGCGAAATCTATGCCGAATTTCATCTGCCTGTTTCACTGATTGTTACCCTTGGCATATCTAACCGCTTCTCGTTTGAAGATGTCTCTGAATTTTGGCAGGGTGTATTGGCAGCGGTTAAAGATCACTCGATTAA
>CAYSND010000111.1:0-3565 GCA_964432305.1 uncultured Muribaculaceae bacterium
AACAGGGACATACATTCGAGAAGCTGCCGAACATTTCTGCCCTTGGAACTCGAAAGAGCCACAGAAAGCTGCTGTAGCCACCTCCATAGGATTTGAAGAGGGGTGTACGAAGATAAAGTCCTTACCACCTGTCTCCCCTGCAAGACGAGGATATGCTTTGTAGATACTGAGGTTTTCAGCCACCTGTTTCCAAAGGGAGTTAAAAGTTCCGCAAGAACCTGTAAAATGGATACCTGCCAAATCTGGGGATTCAATAGCATGTTTCCCTATCAATGCTCCGCTTCCACAAAGGAAATTCACAACACCTGCCGGAAGCCCTGCCTCCATAAAGACCTTCATAAGATAATAGTTAGAAAGGATAGAGGTGGTAGCCACTTTCCATATTGTAGAATTACCCATCAAGACAGGGGACATATTAAGATTAGAAGCAATAGAGGTAAAATTAAACGGAGAGACCGCCAAAACAAACCCCTCAAGTGCACGATATTCCACACTATTTATCTGTCCGGGACCATTCTTGGGCTGGAATTCATAGATTTTAGAAGCATAAGCGACATTATATCTGAGAAAGTCAACTGTCTCACATGCCGCATCAATCTCTGCCTGATAAAAGTTTTTACTCTGCCCTAACATAGTAGCAGCATTAATAACAGCACGATATTTCCCTGCGAGAAGGTCAGCTATTTTAAGCATAATAGAGGCTCTGACTGTCCACTCAAGATTTGCCCACTCTTCATGCGCCTCCATTGCGGCAGCTATTGCCATTTTTATCTCTTTTTCACCTGCCTTATGATATGTAGCGAGGAGATGTCCGTGGTCGTGAGGCATTACCACTTTCCCAATATTTCCAGTTCTAACCTCTTTCCCCCCTATAATAAGTGGAATATCCACAACAGTGTTCTTCTGTCTTTCAAGTTCGTTTTCCAGGGCGATCCTCTCCGGACTCCCTTTTAGGTACCCTTTAACCGGCTCATTAGATGGTAAAGGGAATGAAATAATCGCATTTTTCATACGTTTATATTTTTAATTTTCAATGGTCGTATGAGAGCCGCTTCGCTCTCACATGATAACTGTTTTATAATCATCGCCTTTGGCGATTCTGTTAAAGGAATCATGTTCGGTTTCATATTGTATATATAAAATAATTTTTACAAAATTAGTAAAATTCACTCCTATAAACAACTAATTAGCAACTATTTATGTGCTGCTGCGCAGCTTTATTCATTACTATTAAATAAAAACATGAGGCTCTTTTTAGAAACCCCTTTTAAAATCTACTCCACTTTTGTTAGAATAGGGGTGTAAATCAATGCCATTAAAATATTCGCTGTGCAATTTTATTCATTACTATTAAATAATTATCTTTGTAGCATAGAAAAAACAAAAATGATAAAACAAGGGAGATTTTCGGAGGTAATTAATTCCCAAAAAAAATATTTCGTAAGCAAGAGAACTGACCTCACAAGAGAGGCTCTCTCCAAAATCCCTATCAGAGAGGGGTACGCTACTATTATAACAGGGATGCGCAGGTGCGGAAAATGCACACTTCTACTCCAAATGCAGAAGGAGATAGGACTTAAAGAGGTATTGTACCTTAACTTTGAAGATATTCGATTTGCCGGGTTTGAAAGAGAAGAACTTCCTGAACTGAAAAAAGAGATTCTCTCTCGTAATCCTGAGGCTGTCTTTTTCGACGAAATTCACATTATACCTAAGTGGGAGGGGCTAGTAAAAGAACTTTTGGATGAAAAAATAAAAGTGTTTATTACCGACACCTCCAACTCCCTCTGCGACCTCCCCTTCGCACTTAACATGGAACTATTCCCATTCTCATATAAAGAGTATATCCATTTCAGCAAACAGGAGATTAATATAACCTCTTTTTCACGCTATATGAAGGTGGGGGGTATTCCAAAAAATGTACGAAATGAGGGGACACCTATTCTAAACAATATACTCGATGACATTCTGATAAGGGATATAGCTGTCCCTAAGGGGATTCGTGATATAGAGGCTTTAAGGCTTCTCGCGGTTTATCTCCTCTCAAACATAGGGACTAAAGTCTCTGCAAATCAGCTGGTAGGGAGATTTAACATTAAATCTTGCGCCACCATAGTAGATTATTTTAATCTCTTTAGCGAGTACTATCTCATGGAGATGATTCCAAAATTCAGCCCCTCCTCCAGAGTCAGATCAAGAAATCCAAAGAGAGTCTATGCTCTCGACTTAGGGCTTATCCACTTAGCCTCCATTACCCCTGCCTCTAATCAGCAAAACCTCGAAAACTTAGTCTATATAGACCTTAGAAAGAGGTACCGCGAAATCTCCTACTTTTCGGAAAAGGGGATAGGAGAGTGTCATTTCGTAATTAGTGAGAGTGGAACTCCCGTTATGGCAATAGCAGCTAAATGGAAGATGTCAGAATATGACCTCTTTCTTACCTGTCGTAATCTCGTGGAGGTAGCAAATCATCTAAATCTAAAAAAAGTCTGTATCATTTCACAGGAAAAAAAGGAGACCCTAATAATGAAAGGGGTAACCATAAACATCACTCCTGCATACGATTACATTAGCTAAAGATTTTTATTTAAAGTCTGAACTTGTTTTTAAGATTTCTTTATATAACTTTGTCGGTGAATTTCGGTGTGACCTTTCGATGATTTCCTAAGGTCAAGAATAGGGAATCCGGTTAGAGTCCGGAACTGTACCCGTAGCTGTAAGTTCTATTAAACTCGGAGCCATCTTTGCCACTTTCCTAAGACGGATGGGAAGGCGCTCAGGGGGAACAAGTCAGAAGACCTGCCTTAATTCAATAATTTGGAGTCTCGGGTAAAGATTTCAGTTGACCATAGTATTATGCTTAAAAAAGTAATTAAAAAAGGACAACTTTTAGTTGTATGTATGCTATTCTGTTCTTCTGCTCTCTCAGCACAAGTAGAGGGGAGTCCTTTTGGACGTACTATAGGTTCCCCCTCAAGGGTTAAAATCACCTCTACTGATATTAGCACTCCCCATCAACCAGCCACTACCGACTCCCCCGACACACTCTCTGCACAAACTCTTTTTGAAGCATATATTACTGCTCATGCCCACCCCTCCCCCACAAACCAGACAATACCGATTCAGGTTATCGACCGTAAAGGGATAGAGCGTCTCGGTATGCAGGAACTTTACGAAGTAGTCCGCTCTTTTTCAGGGGTGAATATTAAAGATTACGGTGGAGTAGGGGGACTTAAAACCATCTCTATCCGTAGTTTCGGCTCACAACATACAGCAGTCTGCTATGATGGGGTAACTCTCTCCAATGCCCAGAACGGACAGATAGATATAGGGAGGTTTAATCTCGACAATATCGGTCAAATATCTCTCTCAATAGGTCAGGCAGACGATATTTTTCAGACAGCAAGAATGTTTGCTTCAGCAGGTGCGCTAAATATCACTACCACTTCTCCCGACTTTTCAGAAAAGAGCACAAATGTCTCGCTCCAGATGCGTGTTGCTTCTTTCGGGACCTATAATCCATCCCTTAGTTATAGCCAAAAACTCGGAAAAAAGTGGTCTTTCT
>CAYSND010000111.1:3665-5907 GCA_964432305.1 uncultured Muribaculaceae bacterium
ACCTATAATCCATCCCTTAGTTATAGCCAAAAACTCGGAAAAAAGTGGTCTTTCTCACTCTTCTCCGACTGGCTGACCTCTAATGGGGAGTACCCTTTTAAGCTCGTAAATTATGATACCTACACCATAAAGAGACGAAAAAACAGCGATGTGAATACCCTTCGTGCTGAATTTAACCTTTACGGGGACTTCGGTCGCCGCGGAACCCTCTCCTTCAAAACGAATTATCTCGACTCCGAAAGGGGACTCCCTGGTTCCGTAATCTATTACAATAATGACGCTCACGAGCGTCTCTGGGACAGAAATGCTTTTGCAAATCTCCGCTATGACCGTTCCCTCTCCGAAAAATGGGCTCTGAAAGGGATTCTGAAATACAATTACGCTTGGAACCGTTACCTCGATATAAACAATCGTTACCCTTCGGGGAGACAAGAGGACCTCTATCAACAACAAGAGTGCTACGCTTCGGTAGCCACCAAATACTCCCCTTCTGAGATTTTAGTTTTCACTGCTGCCGAAGATCTCTTCCTAAACACACTTGAATCTACCATTCCCGGTTCTGTTTCCCCAATAAGATATACCTCTCTTACCTCTTTTGCAGGACAATTAAATACCTCCCGCTTCACGGCCACCGCATCACTTCTCGGAACCCTCACCTTTGAAGAGGTCCTAATTGGAAATGCTGCCCCGAACAGGAGCAGGCTCTCCCCTGCACTCTCCTTCTCCTACAAACTCCTTCCAAAGGAGAACCTAAGGGTTCGTGCCTCTTTCAAGGATATATTCAGAGTCCCCACTTTTAATGACCTCTATTATGCAAGGGTAGGAAACACCCGACTTGCCCCTGAAAAGGCAACACAGTTTAATCTCGGCATAACTTGGAACGGTGCCCTCTCCCCTCTCTTCCCTTATGCCTCCCTCTCCTTTGATAGTTATTATAATAAGGTAACTGACAAGATAGTCGCCCTCCCCACCCTCTTTATCTGGAGAATGTTGAATATGGGTAAAGTGGCAATAGCAGGAGCAGACCTAAATTTCGCTCTAGAATTTCTACCAAAGAGTGATATGTCTCTCACTGTTTCAGGGAATTACTCCTATCAATACGCTATTGACATAACAAACCCTGAGGCTAAAAACTACAGACACCAAATCCCCTACACACCACGACACTCCGGGAACCTCACACTCTCTTGGATAAATAAGTGGTTAAATATAAGCTATCTCATGACTGCAGTAGGAGAAAAATATGCCCTCCCCCAGAACCTCCCTGAAAATAGGATAGATGGTTATATAGAGCAATCTATAAACCTCCACCGCACTTTCAATCTTGGGAAACAGAGACTCAAAATTCAGGGAGAGGTGCTAAACTTTACAAATCGGCATTACGAGGTAATTAAATATTACCCAATGCCCGGAAGATCATATAGAATAACATTTAAGTACACTTTTTAATATCACACATTATGAAACAATTATTTTTTCCTTTTTTTGCATTCATCGCACTCGTAACCCTCTTTAGCTCCTGCGAGAAAAACCCTGTAGAAAATCAAAAACCACAAGTTACCACAGGGGTCTTTATCCTCAACAATGGCTCATTCGGACAAAACAACTCCGCAATAAGTATCTACAACCCTAAGACAAAAAGCGTTGCCGCAAATGTTTTTGAAAAATTAAACGGTAAAAAATTAGGAGATACTGCTCAAGATATGTTGATATACGGGACTAAAATCTTTGTTTCTGTCTATAATTCAAAGATTATATTCGTAACCGATACCACAGGAAAAGTCATTACCGAGATAACCGTCCCCGGCGATAAAGGGAATCTCTCTCCCCGTTTCCTTACCTCTTACAAAGGGAAAGTATATGTCTCATTATATGAAGGATATTTAGGAGAGATAGATACCACCAAATATAGCGTTAGGAAAGTAGCCGTAGGGGCTAACCCGGAAGGGGTAAAAGAGGCTAATGGTAAACTCTACGTAGCTAACTCAGGCGGAATGTCTTGGCCCACATACGGGAACACAGTTTCAGTAGTAGATCCCACCACTTTGACTGTTACGAAAACTCTCGAAGTGGCATCGAATCCTTGCCACTTGGTAGTAGATTCCCAAAAAGATCTTTATCTCCTCTCTTTAGGTGATTACACCACTAAAACTTTCCAAAAAATAAACAGCACCACAGATGCAGTTACCAAGATTCCTGAAGTATCTGCCTCCTTTATCTCTATGGGAGCAGGTGACACCCT
>CAYSND010000112.1:0-2681 GCA_964432305.1 uncultured Muribaculaceae bacterium
TTTTATTTATCACCTCAATTCTCATATAGTTTAACATTAAGACTCAAATTTTAACTTTATTAATTAATATCTAACATCATGAAAAAAATTATTTTTGCTTTATTCTGCTTCAGCACTTTGCTTTTAGCGACTACATCATGTGAAAAGGATGATCCTTACAAGACTTACAACCTGACAATACAGCTCGTTTATCCTGAAAAGAGCACCTTTAATGCTCAACCTATTGAGGGGATAGTGATTACCGCCACTAATAGTACTTCAGGTATTGCTTATACTGCTAATACTGACAATAAAGGGACTGCCACTCTTGCAGTTACAGCAGGTCTTTATGAAGTTTCCGCCAGCGATATCCGCTCCACCGGTGGAGTTATGTTTGCATATAACGGAACTCTTTCCGGTGTCACCATTACCAAAGAGTGGGAAAAAACCGGCACAGTTCAAAAGATGGATTTAGTCGAATCTAAGGCGAGCCAAATAGTAATAAAAGAGTTCTATTTTGCCGGATGTAAAAAGGCTGATAACACCACTTTCCACATGGACAGATATGTCACTCTTTATAACAACTCAAATGCTCCGGCAGATTTGACTAACCTCTGCTTTGCTTATGCTTATCCTTTAAATTCAAATTCGGATAATAAGGATATTACGAATGGTGTATTATCATTTGAAGCCACCAAGCAGGTCCCTGCTTCAGGAGGGTATTGGACATGGACTACTAAAGTTCCTATTCTTCAGCCCGGTAAAGAAGTTACAGTAGCTATTTTTGGCGCAATTAATAACACTACTACCTATCCTAACTCTGTGGATTTA
Organism: uncultured Muribaculaceae bacterium; assembly: GCA_964432305.1. Classification (GTDB taxonomy): domain Bacteria; phylum Bacteroidota; class Bacteroidia; order Bacteroidales; family UBA932; genus CAYSND01. Next base: position 811 of record CAYSND010000112.1, read on the forward strand.
GGTAAGGCAGAATATTACGCAATGTACGACCCTACTTCTCCACTTGTTAATGCCCTTTATTACCCCGCTCCTTCTCAGAATATCCCCTCTTCACAGTATCTAAAAGTTTACTGGTGGGGAACCGGTAATGCATGGACACTTTCAAATACCTCCCCTGCTCTATTTGTTTTCAGAACTGAAGCTCCTGCTACCCCTCAATCATTCTTCGAAGATGTTTCAAATGAGAACTTCTATGATGGAAAAACATCAAACCTCTATAAACGCAAACTCGTTCCCGGTGACTGGGTTGTAGATGGAGTTGAAATATTCAACCCCGACTATGCAACAAATTACAAACGTCTCCCTAACTTCGTGGACGCAGGTTCAGTTCCTCAGCCCAAAGCTTTAGGATATACCACTTATCGTAACGTAAACAAAGCTGCTACTGAGGCGATAAAAGAGAATAAAGATAAAATAGTTTATAATTACAATATGGGAATAGAGGGATCAACTGACCCAAGCGGTATAGATGCTGAAGCCTCTCTTAAGAAAGGAGCTCGTATCATATATATGGATACCAACAACTCCACAAACGATTTCCATGTTCGTAAAAAAGCTGCTATTAAGGAGTAATTAAATGAATTTTAATTCGGAGATGAGACCTTTTTATATAACTGTACTATCGCTGATTATGCTGTTTGGGATGGGGGCACCATCCCAAACGGCAGCTCAGCCGACAGAGAAGAACTTATATAATTTCGATTGTATAAAATATTCTCAGGGGTGGCTTACAAGCTATAACCCTTCGGGACTATTTGTTCTTCCCGTTAAAAGTACTTCGGTGGTAGAGGCTTTCTTTAATAAAGAGAATGGAGCCTTTACCAACTTTAACCTTTCGGATGACAGTTATAAATATGGGGCTTATACCGAATCATATATGAAAATGAATAACAAAGTCACTTTTTACGGCTTTGTTTCTTACGACTCATTTACAGGGAAAAATATGGGGGGGTCTCCTTTTATTGACCCCTCCAAAACCCCTTTTGACATAGTTGAATACGCTGATGATAAAAGAGGGGTAAAAGTTAAAGAGACCTATAAACTGATAGGAGGTGTCGGTTATAATTTATGGAAAGGGTTACATATAGGAGGAAAAATAGATTATTCTGTGGCCGATTATTTCAAAATTAAAGACTTAAGGCATTATAATTCGATGCTCGACCTCTCCCTCGCTGTAGGAGCAACTTATAACTTTAAAAAAATAGATATCGGAATTAACTATTTCCATCGCCGGAATATCGAGAGTATCACTTTCAAATTATATGGACCTACCGATATTAGCTATTTCTCACTTGTCTCATATGGTGCATTCATGGGGAATAGAGAAGTTTTCGGAGAACAAGGTTACACTTCAAATGTCAACCCCCTCATTACCAAACATCATGGAGGTTCACTACAGTTAAATTTAAGACTTAAAAAAGGGGTCATCTTTTTTAATGAATTTAGTTTCAGAGTGCTCAAAGGGCATTATGGAAAACTTTCAGATAACTACCCTATTTATACCGGTCATAACGGAAAAGAGGTAGAGTACTTCGGGCTCCTTTCGATTCCCACTATCTCAGGCTCTCTCCATACTGTAAAACTTTCGGGGCTATACCTAAATCTTCTTAATGAAGAGAATATATTTAAAAGAATTACTGTGGATGGAGTAAATACCATAAAGTATTTTGGAAGCAATGAGGTAGGGAAGAAGAACAATATAAACGCCTCTCTTGAGTACAATGCAAATTTAGGGCTAAAAGGTTATACACCTAAGTGGCTTATAAAGGGGGGAGTGGATGCTCTTTACCGCACAACTACTGCTTCGCTCTATCCATATTACAGAAAACAAA
>CAYSND010000112.1:2781-5869 GCA_964432305.1 uncultured Muribaculaceae bacterium
GATGCTCTTTACCGCACAACTACTGCTTCGCTCTATCCATATTACAGAAAACAAATAATTTATAGTGCTATAGGGTTTGTCTCCTTAGGGTGGAATAAAATTGGCGATAAAGGGATTTTGGGTCTTCGTGCAAATGTTGGGTATGGGTCAGGAGGGGGAACTAAAGCAAATGATGGGACTTACACTCCACCCACCTCTTCACAAGGAGCTCCACGCAATACCCCTTTCTATCTTGATAGAGAGTATGAGTTTTATACTGCCCATAGAATTAATACCGGTGTAGGATTCCGCTACTCTTACTTTGTTCACAAAGGGTTTACGGCTTACGTTGACCTTAATTATAATTTTACAAAAGCATTTAATGTAACTGCTTTTAATGGGAATATGCGCCATGTGGCAGCCATTACCTTAGGGTGTTCTTTTTAACCCCTAATTAGTTCTTTTAAGTTCTTATTAACACTTTTATTTACCAATCATGAATCGAATTATCTCTTTTCTGTGCCTGCTTACAGCAACCACTCTTCTCTCTTTCGGTCAGACAACTAAATCTGATGAAAAGATAGCTCTCGACCCGGAAGTTAAAATCGGTCAACTCGACAATGGTTTGACCTATTATATTCGTCATCACGAAAACCCTAAGGCTCGTGCTGACTTTTTTATTGTAACCAGTGTGGGGGCACTTCAGGAAGAGGATAATCAGGATGGTTTAGCCCATTTTCTTGAACACCTCGCTTTCAACGGACTTAAACATTTCCCTGGCAAAGGGATGCTGAATTTCTTAGCTGCTAACGGAGTAAAATTCGGGCAGAATGTCAATGCTTATACCTCACGCACAAGAACTGTCTATAATATCTCTAATGTTCCTCTATTAAGAGATAGTTTTATCGACTCTGTTCTCCTTATTCTTCACGATTGGTCATCATATATACTCTGTGAGCCTGAGGAACTTGAGGCTGAAAGGGGAGTTATAAGGGAGGAGTGGAGACTCGGCGATAATTCTCGTTCTAGAATGAATGACAGGCAGATAGAAGTGGAGTATAGAGGGTCAAAATATGCCGAACGCGATGTAATCGGAGATTTTAAAATAATTAACACTTTCGAGCGTCAGACACTTGTTGATTTTTACCATAAATGGTATCGTCCTGACCTTCAGGCAGTGATGATAGTTGGAGATTTCGATGTAAATAAAATGGAGAGTAGGGTTAAAGAGATCCTCTCCCCTCTTCCAAAGGTAAAAAACGGAGCCAAAAAGGAGATTTACACCCTTCCTAAACAGGAAAAGACTATAATTGAAATCACTACAGACCCTGAAATTAAATATGTGGTAGCCAAGTATATTCTCAAACAACATTTCCCTTCTGACGAAGAACTTCAATATTTCTCAAGTCATAAAAAAGCCTTTATCAGAAATATAGCCGCTAACATCGTTTCAAATCGTTTAGACGAAATTAGAAGCCGCAAAGAGTCTAATTTCAAAACGGCTGTGATGGTGAACAGTCAGATGTATAAATGTCGTTACAAATCTATGTTTACAATAACACCTAAAGAGAATGATAAACTTCTTCCTGCTCTCAAAGACCTGCTTGTGGAGATAAAAAGGGTGGAGAAACATGGATTTAGCCAAGAAGAATTTGAGGCAGCAAAGGTCTCCTCGAAGAAGAAATTAGGACTAAGTATTGAAAGAACTCCGGAGGAAGTTACCAATACTGAACTTATTGCGAATTATATTGAACACTTTACAGAGAAAATCCCATTTCAATACCCATTGTTTTTACAAAAAAAGCAGATGGAAATTTACGACTCCATTACCCTCGAAGAGGTGAATGCCATTATTCCGGAGATGTTCTTTGAAACGGAGGATATTATATTGTACTCCATGAATGAAAATGAGACTCATCTTGCTCCGAGCGAGGAGGAGACACTTGCCCTTATTAAAGAGGTGAATAATTCGAATTTAGCCCCTTATAAAGGTTCTGTGAGAGCTGAGTTCTCTCTCTGTTTAGAAGGGCTTAAAGGGAGCAAAATCGTCAAAGAAACGCCACTCGGTTATTATGATGCAAAGGAGTGGGTGTTAGCTAATGGGATAAAGGTTATATGGACTCCTACTAAAGAGTCACAGAAGGAGATGGATATGGTCTTAACTGCCGAAAATAGGATAGGGTTCTCTATTTATGATGACCCGCAAATGACGACTATAACCAATGGTTTTATCTCGAAAATGGGGGCTAAAGGGGTTAAGAACAGCGATATAAAGAAGATGCTGCTCAACACTAATTTTAGAAATAATATAGACATAAGAAGGCGTGGAGCTTCGCTCTCCTCTGTCAGCTCAAACTCTGAATTTGAACAAGCCCTTTCATCCCTATATCTCTCTCTTACAGATCCCTATTTCGATGAAGAAGAGGTGGGCAGATACTTAAAATCAAACCTCAAGACCCTTTCTCTAAGGGATAAACAGGATTATAACTCATTTAAAGACTCTGCAAGGGTGGTTCTTTTTAATGAGCACCCGTGGGCAGTGGCACTCGATTCTGCTGCACTTCTAAGGGCTACTCCTGAAAAAATGAAAGAGACTTATCTAAAACAGTTCTCTCGAATGAATGATTTTACATTCTTTCTATCAGGGACAATGCCTGAAGAGATGGTAAAACCTTTAATCGAGAAGTATATCGGATCGTTCCCTGTCTCAGGAGAGAGATTAAAACTTCCAAAAAACGATTATAATTATAAAAAGGGAAAAAATGAGTGTCTCGGCTTCGGGAAAGAGAAAGAGATTCCAAAGTCAAAAGTAGATTACACTTTCTATGGAGAGGTAAAATATGATAAAGAGTCATATATGGCACTCAGATACCTGACTCAAATCCTTAGAGAGCGCTATATGAGTGTGATAAGGGAAGAGAAAGGGGGTGCATATTATGTAATGGTCACTTCCGATATTGACCCGGAGCTAAAGCAATACGAAGTGAATGTGACTTTTGAGACCGACCCAAAATTGGTTGACGAATTAGTGATGGATGTACGTTCGGAGATGGCAAAACTTGCAAAGACTCCACCCACCGCACAAGAGATGGATAAAATAAATAAATAT
>CAYSND010000113.1:0-5860 GCA_964432305.1 uncultured Muribaculaceae bacterium
CTTGGGAATTTAGCACTATTGTAGAAACGATATTTAGGTGATTCCCCGTAATTCCATGCTCTGGTAGAGTATTTGTTATCGCAAAGAGAGGTGATGATAGAGTTATCCTCCTCCGAATACTCTGCAAGTGATACATTATCGCTATTAGAAATTACAAAATCTTTAATGTACGCCATAAAGTCGGTTACGCTAATCTGCTGGTTCAGATGCTCGGAGATATTGGTAACTCTCGAAACATTTGATTTCACGCTTTTACCCATAAACTTTTCCGGACGAGTATTAAGAGCCTCAGATAAGTTAGTCATAGAAGATGAGAAAAGGAGTGTTCCATGCTGAAGCACCCTCTCCTTGTAAACACAAATAGCGTTTCCTGAGAACTTTTTTCCATCTATCAGCAAATCGTTTCTCCCCTCAAGATAGGCATTTACTCCGAGGTTTTTAAGAGCCTGGATTATAGGGCTTGTAAACCTCCTGAACATCTGTGCTGTATCCTCTCCGGCAATACGTGTATCTATGAAAGTGAAATTAATATTTCCAAGGTCATGAAAAACCGCACCTCCTCCTGTCAGTCTCCTTACCACGGGGATCTGATTTTTGAGTATGAACTCGTTATTTATTTCAGCAAGTGTATTTTGATTTCTCCCAACAATCACTGAGGGAGAGTTTCTCCAGAGCCTGAAAACCGGTTCATTAATCTCTTTAAATAGGTACTCCTCGGCTGCAAGATTAAAATAAGGATTAGTAGTTTTATCTATGTAACAGAGCATTTTTTATAACTTTTCTTTTCAATAAATTTAATAAGATATTTCCAAATATTATATATAAAAACGGCAATTAATATACCTGCCAAAGCACCACAAATAACATCGAGCGGGTAATGTCTTGCAAGATAAATCCTACTATAACTCATCACTGATGCCCAGGTAATAATAGAGATACTCCACCACCTCTTCTTAAATATAAGTGATGTGATAATCGCTAATCCAAAAGAGTTAGCTGCGTGTCCCGAAAAGAATCCATAATTCCCTCCCATGCCATCAGGTAGTCTTATAACCCCTGCAAGAATGGGGTCATACCCCGGTCTTGGTCGTTGAACACTCTCTTTAACGAGATTTGATATTTGATCTGTTATAGTGAAATTTAGAATTAAAATTAGAAGCCCCACCAAGCCTAAAACCCAAATTTTGCTCTTTACAGCGGTATGGATATAAGATCTCTTTCCATAATAGTTAGGGAAGAAGAGCCAAACGGCAATAGCTATGTAGAGAGGTATCCAGATAGGGATATTAGAGAAAAAAATCATAATCCAATCGAGAAAAGGGGAGTGAGCTCCGTTTATTGCAACTAAAATATCTCTATCTAAACCGAGTAAACCTTCCATTAATTCAATTTTTTCCAAAGTAAATCTTTAAGAGCCTGTATCCCATCTAATGTAATAGATGAGATAAAAATTGTAGGAATGGTTCTTGGAAGATGTTTCTTAACCTCTTGTCTTAGTTCCTCGTCAAGCATGTCAGACTTAGAAATTGCAAGTACTCTCTCTTTATCAAGTAGTTCAGGGTTGTATTTTTTTAATTCCCTAAGAAGGATTTTATACTCCTTTAGAATATCTTTCGAATCTGCGGGGACCAAGAAGAGGAGCATGGAATTTCGTTCAATATGCCTTAAAAACCTAAGTCCCAATCCTCTCCCTTCGTGGGCACCCTCTATGATTCCGGGGATATCCGCCATTACAAAGGAGTGTCCTTCACGATGATTTACAATACCTAAGTTAGGTTCGAGGGTGGTAAATGGGTAGTCTGCAATCTTTGGACGTGCTGCTGAAACAACAGAGAGCAATGTCGATTTCCCTGCATTAGGGAACCCTACAAGTCCTACATCTGCAAGTAGTTTTAGTTCCAATATAAACCACCCCTCCTCTCCGGGTTCCCCCGGTTGTGAATAGCGTGGAGTTTGGTTTGTGGAGGTCTTAAAATTAGCATTCCCAAGACCACCGCGTCCCCCTTTGACCAAGATCTTCTCTTCGCCTGCTTCCACTATTTCACATATAACCTCTTCTGTCTCTGCATGCTTTGCAATAGTCCCAAGGGGAACATCGAGAATAACATCTTTACCATCTGCACCTGTGCGGAGGCATCCGCTCCCTGCCACACCGTGCTCTGCTTTAATATGTTTGCGATATTTAAGGTGTATCAGAGTCCAATATTGTGGGTTCCCACGAAGAATAATATGTCCACCTCTCCCCCCATCACCACCGTCAGGTCCCCCTTTAGGGACAAACTTTTCGCGGTGTAGGTGCATTGAACCTTTCCCCCCATTGCCGGAGGCGAGGAAGAGTTTAACATAATCTATAAAATTGGAACCACTCATACTACTAAAGCTGCAACTTTTTCGAAAATCTCCTCTATGGTGCCGTTACCATCTATTTCGTTATACTTTCCTCTCTCCTTATAGTAGTTAATCAAAGGCTTAGTCTTTTGGTGGTATGTACTAATACGGTTTTCGATGATTTCACGGTTAGTGTCATCTTTCCTCCCTTCGATTTCTGCTCTGCGAAATATTCTATCGAATATTAATGAGTCATCTAAATGGATGGAGATAACAGAGTTAATGCTCTGATTCATCTCTTCGAGAATCTTATCGAGTGAAGCAGCTTGCTCTATTGTACGTGGAAAACCATCTAAAAGAAACCCTTTAACACTCTGGTTATCAAGAATCTTGTTTTTAATCATACCGATAACCACTTCGTCAGGAACGAGGTCGCCTCGGTTAATAATTTCAGCAGCTTTTTTCCCAAGTTCAGTCTCGTTTTTGATCTCAGCTCTTAGTAAATCGCCTGTTGAGAGGTGCATAAAATTATATTTATCCACCAAAAGTTTAGCTTGTGTCCCTTTCCCTGCGCCGGGAGGTCCAAAAAGAATATAATATTTCATAACTATCTAATTTAGAACGTAAATATCTTTATAATTTCTTCCTAATTCATTGTAGTCCAAACCAAAACCAACGATAAAGTCATTAGGAATCTCCATAGCGGCATAATCTATCTTTACCTCCTTGTCGTAGGACTTTGGTTTTAGCAGGAGTGTGCATACTTTAATGCTTGCTGCCCCGGCTTCAGTGAGAATCTTATGGAGTTCCACTATGGTTACCCCTGTATCCACGATATCCTCAATAATAATGACATCTCTCCCTTTTATCTTCTCCGAGTCTATCCCTATTAATCTCTTTACCTCACCCGTGGTGCAGGTCCCTTCGTAAGAGGAGAGTTTTACAAACGAAATCTCTGCCGTAAAATCAATCTCTTTCATCAAAGAGGCTGTAAACATAAAAGAGCCATTGAGAACAGAGAGGAAAATGGGGGGCTCACTCCCTTTGTAGTCATTGTTAATCCTCTTTGCCACCTCAGCAATAGAGGCCTCTATTTTATCATTAGTGATAAAAGTTTTAAAATATTTATCATGAAGTTTAATAAGCCCCATAGTAGATGAAATTTTATTTTGAAAGTGCGAAAATAGTGATTATTTTTGTTTATTACTAAAAATAGAAATATGAATCCAAAAGTATCTATAATTATGGGGAGCACTTCAGATATGCCTGTGATGAAAGCAGCTGCTGAATTTCTTGATGAGATGTCTATCCCTTTTGAGATTAACGCCTTGTCTGCTCACAGAGTTCCTGAGCAAGTAGCAGAATTTGCGAAGAATGCCCATAAAAGAGGGGTGAAAGTGGTGATCGCCGGTGCCGGTGGAGCAGCTCATCTTCCCGGTGTTATAGCTGCATTTACTCCGCTTCCGGTTATAGGAGTTCCCATTAAATCCTCTAACTCGATTGATGGTTGGGATTCTATTCTCTCCATCATTCAGATGCCTGCCGGGATACCTGTTGCTACTGTGGCGTTAGATGGTGCGAAGAACGCTGCTATCCTTGCAGCAGAAATTTTAGCAGTCGGAGATGACGAATTGCTAGAACAAATCATTGCTTTTAAAGATGACCTTGCTCGGAAGATAGAGAAGGCAAATAAAGAACTTAAGGAGATTCACTTTAAGTACAAAACCAATTAAAAAAAACAAAATGAGATGTGGGGGAGATTTGAGGGGGAGAAAAAAAGAGGGAGAGTCGTTTTAGCGGTTCTCATCATTTCTATGGTTACGGTTGAACTTTTTTCACAAGTATTGCCGGAATCTATTTTAGCTGCTATTGAGCAGCAGACGGAGATAGGTGGAGGAGATATGGAGGGGCTGCTCGATTATTATCAGCAACTTCTAATCAGACCATTAGAGATAAACTCTGCGACATTAGAAGAGTTAGAAAGATTATCTATACTTTCACCTTTTCAGATAGTTAGTCTTTTAGAATATCGAAAAGAGTATGGTAAAATAGTCTCAGCAGCTGAACTCTCTCTTGTAGATGGTTTTAATTCTTTAATAGTAAAGGAGTTATCTCCATTCATCTCCTTTTCAGACAAACTAAACTCCGGAGATGATAGTGGGAGGAGATTTAGACAGGAGCTTAACTTAAAATCAGGGAGACCATTCTCTCTCTATGCAAGGTATCGTCTGGAATATAGAGATAAGTTACAGATGGGTATCACTATGGAAAATGATGTGGAGGAGAAGTTTAGTCTCCGAAAGGATTATATTCTTACTGACTTTACCTCCGTTCACCTTCAAATAAAGGAGGTGGCTCTACTTAAAAGGGGAGACCTTAAATTAAAAAACTTGGTAGTAGGGGACTATTCAGCCCGTTTTGGTCAGGGGCTCTCTCTTTGGAATGCCTTTTCCCTATCGATGCCCTCCTCGCCATCCTCAATACTAAAAAGAGGCTCAGGTCTCTTTCCATATAGATCCACAGATGAATTTAGCTTCCTCAGAGGGGTGGGGGCTACCTTTTCCCTCTCTAAAAAATGGGATTTCTCTCTTATACTCTCTAAAAACAAAAAAGATGCTAAGGTAAATGGTCTCTACTTCTACTCATTACCTGAGACAGGGCTACATAACACCCCCTCATCCCTCGATTCTCGTAAAAAACTAAATGAAAATCTGCTGGGTGGTAATATCAGTTTTTCATGGGATAGAGCTCGGATAGGGGTTACCGCAGTTATCTATCAGTTCGACAAAATCGATGCAAGAAGGGTAAGTGAGTACAATAAGTTTCAGAGGTTTGATGGTTTGTGGGGAAATTTCTCTTTTGATGGGTTGCTTGTGCTACACGGGTGCAGACTTTTTTGGGAGGCAGCCTCTGATGCAGGGGGAGCATTTGCAGGATTGGCAGGGGCTATTATCCCATTTTCTAATAACCTGGAGGGGTCGCTTCTCTATCGAAACTACTCAAAGAGCTACATTGCCCTTCACTCTTCTGCTTATAGTTCCACTAACTCTAACTCCAATGAAAATGGGCTTCTTCTTTCGCTTAGCTGGAAGCCAAATTACAGGGGAACTCTTTTCCTCTATTCCGATATTGTGCATCACCCTTGGTGGAGGTATAGAATAAACTCCTCTTCCACCGAAATTAAAACAAAGGTTCAGTTTGATTACTCTCTCGGAGATCTGCATACCCTCTCTTCTGTGATTAAATATTCGTGGCGTAATTATAACTCGCCCCATAGAGGGGGATTCAGAGTGGGATATAGAGTCGAGACAACATCCGGATTTAAGGGGGGCGTGAGGATGGAATTAACATATAAATGGGATAAAAGCCTCCCTATCGGGTCTCTCCTCTTTGGAGAAATAGGGTATAAAGCCCCTTCTAAGAGTTGGGAGGGGGTATTTAGGGCTACTTATTATAATATCGATGATTGGGAGAATCGAATTTACTGTTATGAAAGGGATCTCCCTCACTCTTTCCCTTTCCATTCATTTTA
>CAYSND010000114.1:0-5791 GCA_964432305.1 uncultured Muribaculaceae bacterium
CTCTTTTTCAAAGTACCTTACCACCAAACTATTATCGACTATTTCCACAGTAGCTTGTTCGAAATTTACAAGCCCGAACAGCTTTATCTTTTTATTGCTACTATTTGAAATTTCAAGCAGTAAATTATCACTATCAGCAAATATGATTCTTTGTGTAATGGAGTTTATGCCATTACTAAAAATCATCTCGGCCTTCCCCGGGAGGTAACAAGAACTAATTTTACGAAGTACCCCTTTCTCCCCATCTTCATAAGCACTCTGTATCAATGCCGCCGAGATCCATTTTCTTTTTTCTAAATGGAATGGGCCGCAAAACCCTAAGAGATTTATGTCTGCTGCAGGGATTGTAACTCCATACCATGACCCTGCATCAGTAAACCAAGTTTTGCAACGCTCTTTTGAATAGGGAGTGTAATCGATATCGATAATATCCTTATAATTATCACGTATTGGAGTCTCCTGTTTACACCCCGAAAGAAAAATAAATAACAATAAAAGAAATATTAATCGTTTCATTTTTATATTTTATGAATTATTCTATAAATCCGAGTTTCTCTAAATTTCTTCTCTCTTTTTTCGTTGGTCTTCCTGTTCCACGGTCGCGACGGACAAAAACCGTCTCAAATGGGGCATTTAATTTATCAAGCTCCTCCTGAGGGGTGATGTCTTCTACATATAGAGGGACATTTTTTGCCCCCTGGCGGTTTTCTAAAGCAGAGATAACTCTATAAAGATAATGAATATTCCCTTTCCTTACATCAATAACATCTCCCGACTTTATATCTTTAGAGGCTTTTGCTTCTGTCCCATTGACCATTACCTTTCCGCTTTTGCACGCATCAGCAGCTTCGGAACGAGTTTTATAGACTCTGATTGCCCAAAGATATTTGTCTATTCTTGTTTCTGCTATTCCCATTTTTATTAATGATTATGTCCACATTCACACTCTTCGTAATCGAGAGTCTCCTCTTCTGAATCAATAATATACGCATCCCTCTCTTCTTCTGTTTTCCTTATATATACTTCAAGTATTTTAGCCCCTTCACTTGAGGGAGTAATTAGAAAATCATCGTAGGAGGCAGGTATTAAAACCCATTCTCCTTTTTTCAAGATGCTCCGGTTCTCTTTTTCTCTCTCCTGGGAATTTGAGTTTATCAAGGCTTCCCCCTCTATGCAGAAGTACAATATAAAACTCTCATAACGTTCAGTGTAAATATGCATTGAGTCCCTTAAGGACAATAAGTTAATGGTAAAATGCACATTGTCTGCTAAAAGACGACTGCTCGTTTGGGAGTGTGTGGTTTCCCCTTCGTCTGCAGTGGAAATGAAATACTTTGACTCGTCATATTTATTGAAATTTATCGAGTCAAAGGCAAGTTCGAGGTGCATTTCACGTGCAGTAGCAGGGTTGTTTTCCCTTCCCCAGTCGTAAATTCGGTAAGTGGCATCGGAGAGTTGTTGTACCTCTGCAATAACAAGTCCGTCCCCTGCAGAGTGAACAATCCCCGCTTCAATATAGAAAAAGTCCCCTTTTTTCGGGTGATAGAGGTTCAATACCTCTTCGAGGCTCCCCTCTTTGCACCTGCGGTAGAACTCTTCAGGGGAGACATCCCTATTGAATCCCATATAAACTTTTGCCTCCGGGGAACTCTCCAATACATACCAAGCCTCCGATTTACCGTAGGAGTTATGACGGTCAAAAGCAGTCTCATCGTCAGGATGAACCTGTATTGAGAGGAGGTCATTGATATCAAGGAGTTTAATCAAAAGAGGAAACTCATTCCCAAAATATTTGTAATGATCATCCCCGACAATATCCCCCATATAGGTCTCAATTATATCGTAGATATTGTTTTTAGCAAGAAAGCCATTGGCTATTATCGAGCTATCCTCCTCAAACCCTGATATTTCCCAACTCTCTCCAATAAGAGGAGACTCCTCAAAAGGTTTGTTGTAGTTTTTAACAAGCGCATGCCCGCCCCAAACTTTCTCTTTGGGTATTGGGTTAAATCTCAGCGGATATAGGTGTTTCTTTACTTCTCCCATTTTTGTTAGGAATATATTTGTTTATTAAAAAGAATGCCAATGTAAAAACTCCCACTCCAACAGCTACTAATAACCAATAACTCTGTGCATTAGGTAGCAGCTCTCTTAACGAAGAGCTCATAGGGAGTTCCGGAAATGCAAATGCCAATATGGAGGAGACGGTATTGTTTAGAAAGTGGAGGAAGATGGTAGCCCAGAGGGAGCCTGTTTTGTAGTAAATCCATCCGAAGAATACCCCCAGTAGAAATGCAGGAACTGCCTGCCAAGGATTCAGGTGCAGCACTGCGAAAATCAATGCAGACCACATAATAGCCTTTGCAGGGCTTATGCGTTGCAATAACCCTCTTAAAATCACCCCTCTGCATAAAAACTCTTCGAGAAGAGGAGCAAGAATCGATACAGATAATAGTGTAACTATCTTATTTCCTCCGATTAGATTTGACATTACCTTCTCAAACCATTCCGGAGTCTTCATTAAACTTGAGATAGGGTCTATAATTAAGTTAAGAGCTACAAGTGCAAATGAGATTAATATAAAAAAGAGAACAGGAGTTATCTTTCCGAAGTTTGGATCGTTAAATTTTATTGGTTCCGTCTTAATTCCACTCTCCTCCATCCCCATTCTCACGAATTTAGACCTCATCCAGACAAATATCAAAGGAGGGATAAACATTAAGATGTAACCGAAAACTTTAGAAACGATTTCTGACATGACACCTTCCTTAGGCAGAAGATATATAAAAGGTAGGCATATAAGCTGTGAAGCTATCCCCCCCACGAAAACCAAAAAAACAAAAATCAACCAACTCTGTCCCAAAGTAGGGAGATAATAAGACATCTTCTTAAACATAGTTTCAAAATTTTCTCAAAAATAGTAATTTCTTTACTTGAACAGAAAAGATTGTCTATTTTTGTCCACGAATGTTTTTATTTTAACACAAAAAATCCATTTAAGAGATAGGAGTACTATATGTCAGAATCTCATAATATAGAATATAAAAGGAGTTGGCACGACGATTACCTCAAATGGGTATGCGGTTTTGCCAATGCGCAGGGTGGGAAAATCTATATCGGCATGGACGATGCCGCTATTGTTATTGGAGTGGAAGACCACAAAACACTGATGGAAGAGATTCCCAATAAAATCAAAAATAATTTGGGAATTACTGCCGAGGTGAATTTGCTATGTGAGGACAAGTTGTATTATATAGAAATCGTTGTACAGACCTATTCAGTTCCTATTTCTCTGCGTGGAAGGTATTATTATCGTAGTGGTAGTGTGAAACATGAACTTACAGGTGTAGCATTAAGCGATTTTTTATTAAAGAAAGCAGGACAAACTTGGGATAATATGCCCGAAGAGAGAGCCACAATAGCAGATATTGACGAAAATACAATCAAAAAATACCTACAAAAAGCTGAAACAGGTGGTCGTTTGCCTGATATTGATGGACTTACAACAGAGGAACTCTTGGAGAAGCTACGTTTATCAGAAAATGGTATTCTCAAAAGAGCTGCAATAGTGCTTTTCGGCAAGGATCCAGGCAAGTTTTACCCAAACACCTTTGTGAAAATAGGTAGATTTGAAGACGATGATTTTACCATTCGTTTCCAAGAAGTAGAGGAAGGCAATATTATTGGAGTCTTAGAGAAGGTTCTTCGTACCCTTGAGTACAAATTTCTCATCAAAAACATCTCTTTTGAAGGAATGAGCCGCATTGAAACTCTTGAATATCCAGTGCCTGCATTGCGAGAGATGTTGCTTAATGCTCTTGTTCATAGAAATTACATGGGTGCGCCCACTCAACTTCGTGTGTATGAAAATAAACTCCAACTTTGGAATCATGGTACGCTACCTGTTGGCATCACACTTGAAAAACTTACAAAATCGCACTCCTCATTTCCTCGTAATCCAATACTTGCAGAGGCGTGTTTCAAGGGTGGTTACATTGATTCTTGGGGTAGTGGTATCATGAAAATAATTAATTCTTGCAAAGCAGCAGGATTGCCTATGCCTAACTTAGAAGAAGAGATGGGTGGTTTTATGGTCAAACTTTTCAAAGATAGATTTTCAAAAGAACAACTTACAAAACTTGGACTTAACAACCGTCAAATGAAGGCAGTTGAATATGTAAGAACGAGAGGAAGAATCACCAATTCAGAGTATCAAGAAATAAATAATATCTCAAAACCGACAGCAACACGAGATTTACAAGAATTAACAGAAAATCTCAAGGTTTTCACAAACACAGGATTCGGTGCAGGAAGTTATTATGAATTAAACAAATAAAGGAATTGGCTCATAAATGGCTCAATTGGCTCACAATTGGCTCAATTAAAGAGGTGGAATGGGATTTCTTTTAACGTTTCATTAAAAAATTAAGAGGACAACAATATTTAATTATATCTATCTTAAAAGATTGTCTATTTTTGTAATTCAAAACCGCTAACAATGTCGAAATTCAAGGAGAAATGGAATAATCTAAGACAGAAAAGATACTTTAGGATCTTGACCAATAAGTACCTTTTCGTGACATCTCTATTTCTCATCTTCATTATTTTCATAGACAATAATAATCTCATTCGCTGGGCAGGTAAATGTTTTGATGTTATTTACCAGGAAAAAGCCATCAGGCAGTATAAGAAAGAGATTAAGGGATTAGATGATAAGATGAAGGAACTGACATCCAACAAAGACTCCCTTGAAAAGTATGCCCGCGAACACTACTACTTCCAAGAACCCGGCGAAGAAATCTTTATAGTGGAGTAAATTAACTCACGAAAAGGCTTTCTAAGGGCTTGTCAAAGACTTTGCTTTCGTTCGTTCTCTCTTAAGTTTTCTTTGTATTCTTTATTATATGCCTCTCCGCGATTCACAAGATATTGAAAAAAGACCACTTTATCTTTTATACCAAATATAAAAAAGGCTCTTTTATTCCCTATTTGAAGACGGTAAACACTATTGTAGCCACTTAGTTTTTTACAGTTAGATAAATCTTCTATTCTTTCAGCACTTATTACCTCCATAATAGCAACCTTAACAGAGGACAATGTTTTTCCTGAAAGTTTCCTAACAGATTTCTCAAATTCTTTTGAATACTTAACTTTCATTCTCCATCCATTTTTCAAAATCTCTCTGTTCTTCTTCTTTTAGCGCAACTTTACCTTCAGGGCGATTAAGTAAAAGATATTCATACATATCTTCATCTCTTAATACAGATTCTTCTATCAAAATAGTTTCTATAAAAGACTTTAGACTCTTACCTCTTATGGCAGCTTTAATAGATAAGTTTCTCATTACATCTTCTGATAAATCAATATTTTTCCTCTTTTTCGTAGTGATATTAGTTCCCATAAATATTTTTTGCAAATATATAAAATATATATTATATATACTATAACATATAAATATATTATTCTTGTTTTTATTAAACTTAAATTTGATTGTAAAAACTTATCTTGGGTATATAAAATTAAGAAATAATATGCAATTATGCGAGGCAGAGACTTCTTTCCCTACCTCACATAAAAATCTATCATATCACTGATGGCTCCCCCATTCTTTGAACCCTTACTCTCAATGATTCCATGCTCTTTTAGCTCGACAAAATTCGCCGATTATTACGACATTTATTCCGACATCCAATCTAAAAATAGGTATTCACTGCAAATTCGAACTGTTCAATGAAGATCTGTTTGAAGGCATAGATGTTATTTTGCTCATAGAACAACAGCATAGCTTTCT
>CAYSND010000115.1:0-5770 GCA_964432305.1 uncultured Muribaculaceae bacterium
CGGAGATGGTGCCGGGGAATACTTGACCGATTTTATCTTGCATAAACTCAACCAGCTTATATTTTACACTTGCGCGCTCTGCCTCTGTGGCTATCTGCTCCCTCTGCGATGAGTACTCACAAGCCTCTTCGTAGAACTTCTTATCTTGAGAAGTAGCCCCATCCAAGTAGAGAGAGAGGAGACGATGAACCATCATATCGGGGTAACGTCTAATAGGTGATGTGAAGTGAGAGTAATATTTGAATGCAAGACCGTAGTGTCCGACATTGTCTGTAGAGTAGCGGGCGCGAGCCATTGCACGAAGTGCCAACATCTCGATGGTATCCTCCTCCGGAGTCCCTTTTATCTTCTTAAGGAGAGAGTTAAGTGCCGGTGCAAGTCCCTTGGCAGAGCCCTCTTCCCCTCCGAGTTCATAACCGAAGAGCTTGACGAACTTCCTTAAAGAGGAGACCTTCTCCTCATTGGGATTCTCATGGATTCTATAGACGAAAGTCTTTGCACTCCCCTGTTTTTCACCCTGCTGCCCCTTGGCACCCTTCTTTACTTTTCCAACATGTTCTGCTACGCAACGGTTTGCCAAAAGCATAAACTCCTCGATAAGCCAGTTTGACTCCTTGCTCTCTTTTTGATAGACACGAATCGGCTTTCCATCCTCGTCCACCTCCACTTTCATCTCCGGACGCTCAAAAGAGATGGCACCGGCAGCAAATCTTTTTTTCCTGAGAGCTGTTGCCAAAAGGTGCAGTTTCCCTATCTCCTCCGAATATTCCCCTTTTCCTGTCTCAATAATTGTCTGTGCCTCCTCATAATCAAAACGGTGATTTGAGCAGATAATGGTTTTGCCGAACCATTGTTCTAAAATCTCCCCTTTCTCATTCATCTCGAAAACTGCCGAGAAGCAGAGTTTATCCTCATTGGGACGAAGTGAACAGAGTTTATTGGAGAGTTTTTCAGGAAGCATCGGAACTGTTCTGTCCACTAAATAGACAGAAGTCCCCCTTTCGTAAGCCACCTTATCCAAAACGGAACCAGGCTGGATATAATGAGTAACATCAGCTATATGTACCCCCACTTCATAATTCCCGTTTTTAAGAGGGAGAAATGAGATAGCATCGTCAAAATCTTTAGCATCGGCAGGGTCAATAGTCAGAGTGGTTAAATTACGGAAATCACGTCTAGCAGAGATCTCCTTAGGGGTAATAACCTCCGGAATCCTATCTGCAATCTCTTCCACTTCAGGCTCGAAGCGGTAAGGAAGTCCATACTCTACGAGTATTGAGTGCATCTCGGTATCATTTACCCCCGGCTCCCCTAATACATCCACGATCTTCCCCATCGGGGCACCTATTCTTCGAGACCACTCCTCCACCAAAACTGCCACTTTTAACCCATTTACATCTTGAGGCTTCCAGCCGAGAATCTCCTCTCTCTCCCCTCTTGCTCCCTCTCTTTCACCTCCCCCTTTCCCTTTCTTATCTCTCCTCTCTGACTCCTTTTTAGAAATCTCCCCCACACTAAACCATTTATTCATCTCACTAATAGGAATCCTAATGTCATAAGGCATCGACCTGCTCTCCATAATAAGCCATGCCTCTGAACGAATTACTTGCAATATCCCGATATGAGGTTTGCGAGAACGTTCGATTATAGCCTCCACCACCCCCTCTATTCTACGGGCTGAACCGTCATTATTACGCCCCTTCTCTCTGGTGGTAACTATTTTAACTCTATCACCATTAAAAGCATGGCGCATATTAGAAGCTGCAATAAAAATATCATCATTTCTCCCCTCAACCGCTACAAATCCATACCCTTCACGAGTCATACTTACTATCCCCTCTAACTCCTCTCTGTTAAAAGCCCCCTTTACGCTCTTCTTTTTGCCTCTGCTCCCAAACATTTTTTTAGTGTTCATAACTTTTCTCCCTGAAGCAGATTCTTTTAACTCTTTTTTAAAAGAACGATTAGGTCTTTTACTAT
Organism: uncultured Muribaculaceae bacterium; assembly: GCA_964432305.1. Taxonomy (GTDB): domain Bacteria; phylum Bacteroidota; class Bacteroidia; order Bacteroidales; family UBA932; genus CAYSND01. The sequence continues at coordinate 1,981 of CAYSND010000115.1, forward strand.
TTCTTTTACTCATAATTTCTATCTTTGTATTATTAATTTAAGAACAGCAAATTTAACTATAAATATGGAAAAAAAGGTACTTTTAATGATTCTTGATGGCTGGGGAGATGGAAAAAGAGACAGAACCAATGCCATTTACACTCAAGGGACACCTGAGATAGATACTTTGAGAAAAAAATATCCTGTTTCACATCTGATAACTTGTGGTGAAGATGTCGGTCTTCCGGAGGGACAAATGGGAAATTCTGAGGTGGGACACCTAAATATCGGTGCAGGTCGCATCGTTTATCAAGACCTTGTGAAGATCAATATCGCTTGTCGCGAGCATCGTCTTTTGGAGAATCCTGAGATTAAGGCTGCATACGAGCATACAAAACAATCAGGGAAACAGCTCCATTTCATGGGACTCTGCTCCCACGGAGGAGTGCACAGCTCCCTGAACCACCTCTACGAGTTCCTCTCTGTTGCTTCGCAATATGGACTTGAGAAGGTTTTTGTTCATTGTTTAATGGATGGTCGCGACTGCGACCCTAAGAGCGGGAAAGGGTTCCTCGAAGAGCTTCAAGGCAAATGTGAGGAGACAGGTGCGAAGATTGCTTCCATTATTGGACGTTACTACACCATGGATAGGGACAAGAGGTGGGAGAGGGTTAAATTGGGGTATGACCTGATAGTAAAAGGGGAGGGGGACTCCTTTACCGACCCTCTGGCTGCTATTCAGAAATCCTATGATGAAGGGGTAACCGATGAGTTTATAAAACCTCTTGTGGCCGTTGATGCTTCAGGAGCTCCTCTCTCAACTATACAAGAGGGGGACACCGTTATCTTCTTTAACTTCCGCAATGACCGTGCAAGAGAGATAACCTCCGTTCTTACCCAGCAGGATATGCCGGAGTTCGGAATGAAAACCATCCCTCTTTATTACTGTTGTTTAACCCCTTATGATGACAAATTCACCGGTCTGCATATTCTTTTCGATAAAGACAATGTTCTAAAAACTATCGGGGAGATAGTGGCTGCGGAGGGTAAAAAACAGCTTCGCATCGCTGAAACAGAGAAATATGCACATGTTACTTTCTTCTTCTCCGGAGGAAGAGAGGAGAAATTTGAAAACGAATCTCGTATATTAATAGACTCCCCGAAAGTTGCCACTTATGACCTGAAACCGGAGATGTCTGCTCCGGAAGTTACCGAGGCACTTATTGCGGAGCTTAATAAAAAGGAGTTTGATTTAATAGTATTGAACTTTGCAAATGGGGATATGGTGGGACATACAGGGATCTACGAAGCTATCCAAAAGGCAGTCGCTACCATTGATAAGTGTGCCTCAAAAGTGGTTAAAGAGGCTCGTGAAAACGGGTACTCTGTGCTTATTACTGCCGACCATGGAAATGCAGACAATGCTGTAAATAGTGACGGCACCCCAAACACCGCTCACTCTCTGAATCCTGTTCCATTTATTGTGGTGGATGATGATGTAAAGAGTGTAAAAGATGGAAGGCTTGCCGACATCGCCCCTACTATCCTAAAACTCATGGGGATAAAACAGCCCGAAGAGATGACAGGAGAATCACTGATTTAACTAATTATTATTTTATAAAATGTTCGCTCATCTTCACGTGCACACCGAGTACTCGGTACTCGATGGCGCATCTAAAATACCTGCCCTCATAAAGAAAGCTGAGGAGAATAAGCAACCGGCTCTTGCTATTACAGACCATGGGAACATGTTTGGAGTAAAAGACTTCTTAAACTGTTTTGCCAAAATGAAGAGTTCTGTAAAACCAATAGTGGGGTGTGAGGTCTATGTTGCACGTGGAAGTCGAAAGGAGAGGAAAGGACGTGAAGACCAGAGCTCGTTTCACCTGATTCTTTTAGCCAAAAACCTTACCGGATACCATAATCTTATAAAGATGGTCTCCCTCGGGTATATTGAGGGGATGCATTATAAGCCGAGGATAGACCGCGAACTCCTCACTCAGTACCACGAAGGGTTAATCTGTTCCTCAGCCTGTCTTGGAGGAGAATTGCCCCAAGCGATAATGAAAGGGGATTTGGAAGAGGCAGAGAGGGTGATTTTATGGTACAAGGAGCTTTTCGGAGAGGATTATTATTTAGAGGTTCAGCGTCATGAGACTGATGTCCCGGGTGCAGATACCAATACTTTCATTAAGCAGCAGGAGGTAAATGAGGTTCTTTTCGAGCTTGGAGAGAAGTTAGGGGTGAAAGTTATTGCTACAAATGATGTTCATTTTGTAAATGAGGAAGATGGTCCTTCTCACGACCGACTTATCTGTATAAATACTAACTCTGATTACGAGGATCCCACTCGTCTAAGATATACCCAGCAGGAGTACCTTAAAAGCACCGAGCAGATGATGGAGATTTTTTCTGATCATCCGGAGGTAATCTCTAATACTTTGGAGATAGTGGAGAAGGTGGAGCTCTATTCATTGGACTCTAAGCCGATGATGCCCCATTTCCCTATTCCGGATCAGTTTCCTGACGCAGACGAATATTTACGACACCTTACTTATAAAGGAGCAGCGAAAAAATATCCGGAACTGACTGATGAAATAAAAGAGAGAATCGATTTTGAACTCGGAGTGGTTAAAAACATGGGGTTCCCCGACTACTTTTTAATTGTTCAGGATTTTATCAGTTATGCACGTAGTGTGGATGTGGCAGTAGGACCGGGGAGAGGCTCCGCTGCAGGTTCTGTGGTAGCATATTGTCTTGGGATTACCAATATGGATCCTATCAAATATCAGCTTCTGTTTGAGAGGTTCCTAAATCCTGACCGTATCTCGATGCCCGATATTGATATTGACTTCGATGACGAGGGGAGATATAAGGTTCTGCAGTATGTGGAGGAGAAGTATGGGAAAGACCATGTATCGCATGTGGTAACTTTCGGAACAATGGCCTCTAAGAGTGCTGTCAAAGATGTAGCCCGTATCCAGAAATTACCGCTCCAAGAGGCAGACAGACTCTCTAAGTTAATCCCTCTTACTTTTGAGGTGGAAGAGACCATAGAAGAGGTCGATAAAAAAGACCCTAACATTAAAACTATTACCAAAGTTAAAAAAGATACACCCGCCAACATTCAACTCTGTATTGAGAGAATACCCGAATTTAAGGAGGGGGTTAAATCTGATAATCAGATTCTGAGAGATACTATAAAATATGCGGACAAACTCGAAGGGACTGTTAGAAATATTGGGGTACATGCCTGCGCCATTATTATCGGGCCCGATAATCTTACTAATCTAATCCCTATCAGTACTGCCAAAGATAAAGATTCCGGAGAGGAGATTCTCGTTTCCCAGTTTGAAGGGACTCTTATAGAATCGGTGGGACTCCTTAAAATGGACTTTTTGGGACTTCGTACTCTCTCGATTATTAAGGAGACCATCTCCAATATAAAGAAATCAAAAGGGGTCGAGATAGATATAGATAATATCCCCATGGATGATAAAGAGACGTTAGAACTCTTTAGCCGAGGAGATACCATCGGTGTATTTCAGTTTGAGTCTGATGGGATGCAGAAGTCGCTTCGTGACCTAAAACCCTCCTCACTCGAAGATCTCATAGCGATGAATGCACTCTACCGACCGGGTCCGATGGAGTACATTGATGATTTCGTAGCGAGGAAAAACGGAAAAGGGAAGATAGAGTATGACCTCCCCGAAATGGAGGAGATTCTAAAAGAGACTTACGGGGTAACGGTCTATCAGGAACAGGTGATGCTTTTATCACAGAAAATCGCCGGATTTTCCAAAGGGAAAGC
>CAYSND010000116.1:0-4319 GCA_964432305.1 uncultured Muribaculaceae bacterium
TATGAGAAAACAGATTAAACTTATTATTTTATTGATGGTTATGGGTTCAGGGGTTATCGCACTTAATGGGTGCAGTGGATTTACTAAAGAGGAAAAAGGGATAATTAAAGGGGCAGAGGGGGGGGTGCTGCATATCTATACTGTGGAGAATCCTGAAGAGGAGAGCACTTTAAGAAAGCTCTCTACCGATATTACTATCAGGGATATAAAGGGGAAGAATTATAAACGGTTAGCAGAGAGGATGATTAAGACTGTCAGGGACTCTTTGGTGGATGGGGTGGGGCTTGCTGCTCCACAGATAGGGATAAATAGAAGAATCGTGGCAGTTCAGCGATTTGATAAAGAGGGGAGCCCTTTTGAGGTCTATCCCAATATCCGTATTGAATCTTATTCTCCTGAAAAGAGTTGCGGAAGTGAGGGGTGTCTCTCTGTTCCAGAAAGGAGCGAAGAGGTTCTGCGCTCTGATTGGGTTATTATTTCATATATCGACCCAAAGACCCTCCTCCAAGTAAAAGAGACCGTTACCGGCTTTACCGCAGTAATTTTCCAGCACGAAGTCGATCACTTGGAAGGGGTGCTTTACATCGATTTACAATAGTTACTCTTTAGGTACCTCTTTGAAGCTCTCTATTGCCTTTTTGGCATCCTCTCCGAAATATTCATAGAGACGAGAGGATTCAACATATTTGTGGGGGACGTACTCTAATATCTGTGCTGCGGCAAAATCATTGTTCTTAGAGAGAAGTAAGTCGAGACGGATTCCATTCTCACTTATTTTCAAAGTGTTAACAAGGTCAAATCTTGCAGAGTCGAGAATCTCCTTGAGCTTTGTCCTCTCCGAAGGGTTATAATATAAGGTGTTTTGGGTAACCACCGAGCCTGTGGGGGCATAGATATAGACCTTTTTAATAAAGAAGAGGGAGAAGATACCGCCGAACATCATAAATACTCCGATGATGTCAGTTACTTTGAAGTTTAAGATTAAGGTCATAAGTATCCCGACAACTATTAGCGATAATGAGATAATTAGAGATGTCGGGGAGTTTTTTTTGATAATGTCTTTATGTTGCATAATATTGAATTTTAATTAGTTAATAAATATAAAATCGCCGCTCAGGGCACAATTATGGCTTTGAGCAGGCAGAAATGGTTATTATTAACTATTAAATTCTAATATTTCGCCATTTGTAGATTTTGCAATCCTTAGAGTAACGGTCGAAGATTTTATAGAAAGACAATGCGGCAAGAAGCGCAGGGTCGAATTCCAAAAGTTTGAAGGTGGAAATAGGGGAGAGGAAGAGGGGAAGGACACGGACTGCAATCGAGGGACGCGAAGTGGAAGGGGAGAAGAACTCCTTTTTAATCAAAGCGTCCTGTGCATTCTTGTCAGTTGAGGTCAATTGGGCAGTTAAAATATCACTCTCCGTAGCACTCTCAATAGATCTATATACTTGAGGTGATGCAAGTAAGAGGGTAACTATCAGTGAAAATAAAAATAATATGCCTAAATGCCTTTTCATACGTTGCAAAGATACATTTTAATTTTTTAAATTACACGCATGCGGAAATTTATTGTGTTTCTAACAACTGTCTAAACTCTTCTTCAGATGGGATGTATAGTTTGTATTTAGAGGCAAACAGCTGCTTACTCTCTGCCAATATTGAATATTCGACAACTGTCTTATCGTTTTCAGAGCATAGTATAATTCCAAGTGTGGGATTATCAGTTTCTGTGCGTTTTTGCTTCTCATATAAGCGTACATACATATCCATTTGTCCTATATCTTGAGGTGTCAAAGTGCCTATTTTCAGATCTATTAGGACAAAACTTTTTAACAGATAATTGTAAAAAACCAGATCAATATAATAATGCTTACCAGCATCAGTAGTAATTCGTTGCTGCCTTGCGACAAAAGAAAACCCTTTTCCGAGTTCTAATAAAAACTCTTGTAATTTCTCTATTAATTTATTTTCTAAGTCGCTCTCTAAGTACTTAATATTTTCTTTTATATCTAAAAATTCAAGGACATATGGATCTTTTAGAAGTTCTGCAGCTGTAGGGATAATATTATTCTTTTTAGCTTCATCTATTACAGCGTTTTTATCCTGACTGGATAATAGCCTTTGGTAATAGAACGAGTTGATTTGTCTTTCTAACTGCCTGGAACTCCATGCACATTCCACAGCTTCTAATAGATAAAACTTGCGAGCATCTTCATTTTCAACTCTTAACAATAATCTATAATGTGTCCAACTCAATTCGGGGCGCAGTGCGTCCCGAATTGGAAAAGTGATGAAAAATTGTCGCATCCTGCGTAATTCACGTTCTTCAAACCCCTTTCCAAACTCTTCAGTAAGTTCCTTAGCAAGGTTTTTAAGTAAGAATTTACCATACTCGGCACGAGCATTTCCGCTCTGTTCATCTTCTACAATGCGTTTTCCTATCTCCCAATAGGTCATTACCATCGCTGTATTTACAGTGCGTACTACTTGCAGTCTGCCCTGCTCAATAATCTTGCGAATATCTTGCAAAATATCATTCTTCTCTCTCTCTCTCTAATGGCATAATGTCTGTCATAGTTTTTTTAATGAATACAAAAATAAAAAAAAAGTTTACAACAATGGACTCACTAATCTTGCTACTGATTCAAAAATGCGGCTTTTGATGTTTCTCTTTTTCCACTTGCTCTGGTGGATAAGTGTGCAGCGGGTTAAGTCCTTGCGGAATTGTTCTTCAACTATCCTTGTGCACTCTTGGTCATAAAGGATGGAGGTAACCTCGAAGTTGTGCTCAAGACTTCTATTGTCCATATTTGCGGAGCCAATAATGCAATATTCCCCGTCAATACTTAGCACCTTGGAGTGGTTGAACCCTTTGCGGAAGAGGTAAATTTTGACCCCTGCCCGAAGTAGTTCCGTTAGGTAAGACATTGTCCCCCAATGGGTAATCCATGTGTCTGACCTCTCAGGAATCATTATGCAGACCTCCACCCCTGAAAGGGCGGTGATTTTAATGGCGTTAAGGATGGATTCACAGGGGGTGAAGTAAGGTGTGATAATGTAGATATGGTTTTTAGCCTGAGTGATGGCGGTAAAAAAGCATTGCATTATCCCTGACCAGTCGCTGTCGGGACCGGATGAGATTATTTGCGAAAAAACATGCTTTTCGTCATCCTCATCAGGGGTTATCAGGTTAAGATTAGGGTAATATTGATCTCTTTTCCTGAGGTTTTTATTAAGGATAAAAAACCGGTCGAGCAGGAAACTTGCTTGAAGGGACAATACTGCACTCCCCTCTATCTTTATATGGGTATCTCGCCACTCTTGGAAAACCCCTCCGTCAAAGTAGCGGTCTGCAATGTTTACCCCACCTAAGAACCCAATAATTCCGTCAATTACCAATATTTTCCTATGATTTCTGTAATTGACAATGGGGGGAGGGAAGAACCATCTGAATGGGGAGAAAACCAATATTTCCACCCCTGCACTCTTTAATTCGGCGACAAACTCTTTACTTAAAGCTCTGCTCCCAAACCCGTCATACATTAGTCTTACCTCTATCCCCTCTCTTGATTTCTCCATCAATAGGTCCTTAAAGCGGTTCCCAACTTTATCATCTTCAAGTATAAAAGACTGTAGGTGGATATGTTTTTTTGCGGAAGCTATTGCCTCTAACATAGCAGTTAGGGACTCTCCTCCGGAGAAGAAGATTTGAGTGGAGTTACAGGTGGTAAGGAGGGATTGGCTGGTCTTTAGATTTTGGATTATTAATTTACGGAAGGGGGTGAGTTCTGATGGAATATTCTCAGGATTTTTGAATTTTTCCAACATCTCTCGGCTTAGATTTTCCTTGATTTTCAGGTCTCCCGCCCCTTTTCGGTTAAACATTTTCTCTTTGCGGAAATTCCTTCCAAAGAGAAGGTAGAGGATGAGCCCAATGTAAGGGAGGAGAATCATCACCATTACCCAAGAGAGGGTTTTAACGGGATCTTCCTTCTTGGAAATCAGGAAGATAGAAGCCATTACGGCAAGAACTAAGTTTGCCGAAAAGAGAATTGCAGATATAACTTGCCAAATATTACTCCAATCCATAACTACCCTATATTGTTTTAACTTATTGTGTTGTTGTTCTCCATTACAGTCCCACTTTTCTTATGTCATCAGGCTGCTGTTTTTATTTGCCCTTTACTTTCACCTTTTTGGGGTTAGCACTTTCCGTTTTCATGTCAGTCGGCTGTTGTTATCTGCCTTTCCCTTTTTTTGGGGTTAGCACTTTCCGTTTTCATGTCAGCTGCCAGATGTTTTTATTCGCCCTTTCC
>CAYSND010000116.1:4419-5759 GCA_964432305.1 uncultured Muribaculaceae bacterium
TCGGCTGTTGTTATTCGCCCTTTACTTCATTTTCAGGTCTGTCGGCTGTTGTTATTCGCCATCCTCCAATATCGTCCCTGAATTAGCACTTTTAGTTCCTCTGTATAGGCAGGCTACTCCGCCTGTTAAGTTCCTGTAACTCACCTCCGAGAATCCACCTTGTTCCAATTCTTTGCAAAGCTCCTCCCTCTGTGGAAACTCCATTGCGGAGGTGTGAAGGTATTCATAAGCTTCCCGCTTTCCTGAAATTGCTCCTCCTATTTTTGGAAGGATTTTTCCAAAGTAGAGAGAGTATATTGACCTCCAGACCCTATTTTCCGGGGTTGCAAACTCCAAAACGAAGAGGCTCCCTCCCGGTTTTATTGTCCTATACATTTCTGTTATGCAAAGAGCTCTGTGGTCAAAATTTCGGATTCCGAAGGATGTTACTGTGGCATCGAAGGTGTTGTCAGGGTATCCGATGCTGTCAGCAGCTCCATATTCATATCTAAGTGTAGGGTGAGAGGAGGAGAGGTATTGCTCGCTCTTTGCTTTGGCTCTGTCGAGCATGTTTTGGGAAATATCCATTCCCACCACTGAAATCCCCTTTTGGAAGAGAAGCATTGAGACATCTCCTGTACCGCAAGCCATGTCGAGAACCAGATTTGCCCCACTTTTTTTGACCTCTTTAACCATCCTCTTTCGCCACGGTCTGTCGATATTAAATGAGAGCAAATGGTTTAAGAGATCGTACTTTGGGGCAATCGAGTCAAACATCCTGGCCATATCTCCCTTATCTTTTAAAAGGGGGGCTTTCATCTATTTTAGCCTATCATTTATAAATCCAAATGATGTGTCATCCATTCTGAGTTCCCCTCTAGTTACATGACCGAGAAGGGTAACTTCAACGTTGTGAGAGAACATATAATCAACAAAATCATCCTCCTGATTCTCATCTACAGAGACTATTGCAAGATAATCAGTCTCTCCGTTAAGAAACTGTACATCTTCAAGTTCAGCATCTCCGGTAATGTCAAATCCAAGGCGATTTTTACTGCAACATTCGATTAGTGAGGCAAAAAGCCCTTTGTCAGAAATCCTATGGAGACTCGAAACAAAATCACTTTCAATACTATTATTAAGAAATTCAACTGCTTCTTCTGTCTTTACCAGGTAAATAGTATCTCCTTTCTTCTCAAAATATTTTCTAATTTCTTTCATTGTGTAATGATATTTTGCGTAAAAATACAATTTTTTTTGAAAGTCTTGGTACATTTTAAGAAAACATTGTATATTTGCAGCCCCTGCCCAGATGGTGAAATTGGTAGACACGCCACTTTGAGGGGGTGGTGCCGGTTACG
>CAYSND010000117.1:0-5709 GCA_964432305.1 uncultured Muribaculaceae bacterium
GTTGAGAATATCTTAGGGTTTACAATTATAGAGAGCCACCCCCAATCTTGCCAGAGTTTATGATCTCCCCCCTTAATGACATCCATAGTGCTGGTACCGATGGCGAAAGAGTAACCTCCTGTAAGTTTGACATCTTTCATTATGTTCCAATCGAGCTGTAAATCGACTTCTGAGCCTAATCCTCGCTTCATAATTATATTAGCAGCATTCTTATTGTTACTTGTTATAGAGAAGTAGTGATATGCTGCTGATATTTGATATTTATCTGATGGTTTGTAGCTAATCGATAGGTAGTTGTCCCATAAACCGGGGTTGTAACCGGCAGCAAAAGGGGAGACAAAGAAATAATCCATTGTCCCGTAAAATTTATGATGTGTCCCATATAGAGGGTTAAATGCTCTATACTTACCATCAGTTGCCCCACTGCTCTGTCCGCTTAGGTAGTCTGAACCAATAGCCACGCCCCACTGTTTTGTAAAATTATAACCCACTTTAAGAGCTAACATATATGCGGAAATAGAGAGATCAGCGGGGGTTTTACCCATTTGATAGTAGGCTGTACCTGTAATATTAAATCCCTTAGTAGGGTTCAATATTAAATGTGTCCCTACTGTTTGCATGTTATATAGTTTGGGTGCTAATGCAGTCCCCGACTGAACTCCAATATTAAGAAATAGGAGTGAGGGGATAAATTTTTTATTGTCGCTAAATTGGTAGTAGATGGCTTGTAAGGTCTTGTATGGCTGTCCCCCGGGAGCATAAAAGTTGCCTATAATATTCTCTTTGTTTTGGTTATATGCTAATATAGCATGTAAACGATTTCCCCCTTTTTCTAAACCAAGTTTGAGAGCATCATGACTCCTTCCGGAGACATTCCAGTCCAATCCTCCGAGTATCCTTTCATCATCATAAGAAAGAACCTGTCTCCCAAATTTAATAAAAGCACCGTTGTTTGATTTTAGCTGTGCCCATGACTCTTTAAGCTGTATGTTTGCATTGTTTAGATTAACTTGTGGAACATCTCCCCACACTCCAACTTGTTGAACAGAAAAGCCCATTGATAGATTTTGAGAATTAAAATCTAATGAGAGACGAGTTCGATTATTGATATAGGAAGCAGCATCGGTTCCACTACTCCTAGGTATTAATGCGCCATGACGATATTCAGCGCGAGGTCTTAGCTGAAGAGATACTGATAGATTGTTTTCTTTTTCAGATTTATCTGTTTGTGCCATTAAAGATGGTGAACACATAATTAGCACTAATGCAAATATAAGATTATTAATTCTCATGATGTTAATTATTTATTGTGTTATTATTCCATATTGTATGTATGTACGCTGGCCCCTTTTGCAGATGGGAGATAGTTGACTCCTACCCAACATATTTGGAGCATAATAAAGGAGAAAAGTAATATTACTAATGCAAAACGTTTTTGTTTCGGTCTGTGATGACGGAAGTGCATGTATATGAGGAAACCAAGCCAAGTAGCTGCTGCCCATGTCTCTTTAGGGTCCCATGCCCAATAGTGTCCCCATGCCTCTTTCGCCCATAATGCCCCGATGAGCATCCCCATTACCAAGAATGAGGTACCTACCACTACTAAATTATCGATTAATGCCATTGCATTACCTTTCGTGAACTCCTTAGATTTCTTAATAATAAAGTAGAGTGCAATAATAGCTGCTGCCCCCAACATAGCATAAGCAAACATATAGACGATTACGTGTGGGGCAAACCAAGGAGACTGAAGGGCAGGCATCAGTGTTTTATTATGAATTTCAGGCTTCAGTAGATTGATAATAATAAACACTGTGGCCATCAAAGTACTGAATGACAATATATATTTATATTTCCAACGTATATATGTTATTATTCCTGCAATAGGTAAGAAGAATGAATACCATAGTCGTGTTTCCCCCATGGTACGCATAGGTGGTCTCTCAAGCGATAGCCACATGCCGACTATAAATGCTGCAAACAGAGCAATCCCTGTTAATGTGAGTATATTAGCTATAGTTGCTCTATTCTTTACTGCAAAGTAAGCCCCACATCCCCATAAAAGAATGGAGGGTATTGCAAAATATATAAATTCATTCCAGCCCATAAAATTTCATTTAATCGATTCTTTCCGGTTTGCTTTCAGTCTGAGAGAGGACAAACATAGATATTGCTCCTAATATCATTAATATTATTCCAATATAGACCGGCACCGACCAGGGATCTTTCACTAATTCAAATTTACTGATATTGCTCCACTTCCCTTTGGTCTCATCGTAGCTAAGTTGATATATTTTCCATCCATCCACCTTAAAAGGTTTATTCACTTCGATAGTAGTTTGATAGTTGCGCTCATCCTGTGTGTAAATACTCACTTCTGATGCGAAGCGACGAGGCTCACGGTCGGGCATCACAATACTAATATCTTTATTGAGCATAAGTCCTCGATAAGGGAAGGCATAACTTCCACAACTTATCCAGCCACTTTTAACTTCGTCACTCTTAGTATTTCGAACTGTTGCATGCAGAGCGGTAGTGGCACCATTGGAGTAGTAAGGGAGGAAAATAACAGAGTCAGTCGTTACCATTACAGCAGCACTTTCTAAATATTCATTGATAGTGATATCCCAATCCATTAACTGTCCGGACTTGGTTAGACTATCCACCACAAGGTTTACAGATTGTTTTTCAGGGAGTGTCCGACCGGTATTATTGTCTATAACCATCAGCTTAGGGGGGTATTCATCTATTGTAAAACGATGTAATTCAATAGCCAAAGGAAGTTCAACCATTTCCCCTTTTTCATTTTCTGCACGCCATTCCGGTTGGTCGGTACTAACCACCATCGTAAGTCTTTGGATCTCTGCGCTACCCATTACTCCTGATAATAAAGCGACAAATAACCCTATGTGATTAAGCATAAATGGGATGTCTTTCTTTATTCTAAAGCGGCTAATTCTGCGAATAATAGTCAACCCCAGCACCGTGAGCATATATACAAAAGTGAGGGCAAACTCCCATGATGAGAGCATGTTGGTAAACCCTAACAAGTGCAGTAGTGTTGTTTTCTCAGGTATAATAGAGTATTGACGGGTAAAGCCCATAATAATCACCAATAGAAGAAATGAAGCAATAGAAGTAATGCTCGCTTCCATGTGTGAGAACCAAGATAGCTTTTTGTTCTTCCTTGAAATGAAATGAAAGATTATAATAGCAACAACAAACGAAATCCCCCAAACAATATTAAATGGGTAATGGAAAATCTGGTCGGGTAGGGGACCAATAGCTATTTGGAGTAAAATTCCTGTTAAAATCAGACCTATCCCAATAGCTACCCCCTCTTTATATCCCCATGGGTGTTTCCACATATATTGCTATTTTGTTGCTATAATTCTATTATTCTCTTTAGCTTTTTTTATCCATTGAGGCACTATCTCCTGCATGAACTTCTCTTTTTTAGCATGTTCAGCATCCATATCTAATCCAATATATTTTTGAGCTTTTGCCTTTGTAGATATGTCAGGTAGTGGAACGTCACCTGTGAAGCCTAATTTAGCCAACACTTTGGTGTTTGATAAGCGCGCTTGAATAGCACGGGTAATGCCGTTACTCAATATACGTTGAACCTCTTGTGGGGCATGGAAAGAGGCTCCGTGTGAAGCAACTGCAAAGTCCCATCTCCACTGAGCTTGGCGTATAAGCTGTAATGTCTCCTTCATCTGTGCCTCAGTAGCCCCTTTGTCCCAAGCAAATTTTGCTTCAATGTGAGCTTTAGCGAGTTCCGACTCCAATATATTACGAGCTTCATTAACTTTACGCTGACGCTCAAACACATTGTTACGTAACACCTCTTCCGATTCGCGGTGGCAAGTTTGGCAAGTACGATCAATCATTGCCAATGGGCTACGCACTTGGTGGTCACTAAATTTTATCCCCCCTTCGCTCTTATATGGCATGTGACAATCTGCACATGAAACACCTCGCTGTCCGTGGATTCCTAATTCCCATACTTCATAGCATGGGTGTTGTGTTTTAAGGATGGGGGCTTGGCTTACAGTGTGTTTATAATCAAAGTAATTAATATCATCATAATACTTCTCCATATCTTCGATAGTTCTCCCATTGTCCCAAGGGAAAGTGAGATACTTACCATCCCCCTTAAAGTAATACTCAACATGGCACTGAGCACATACTAATGAACGCATCTCTTGGTGAGTAGCTTTGGTAACATCTTTTCCCATACGTTGGAATGCTTCGGCGAGTGCAGGTTGACTGATATGAAGATTCATATTTTCGGGTTCGTGACAGGTCGCACATCCTATGGGATTAACCACCTCGTCTCCTAATGCACCCCATTTTTTGCGATAGAACGAATCAACACCCATCACTTGCATCATACGTGGTACATCAGGACTTTTACAGCTCCAGCATGTGGCCGGCTGAGGTCCTGCATTTTCATCCATTGGGGCACCCGTACGCAGGGTACGAGTAACATCCTCAATAGCATGCATGTGCCCTCGTGGAGATGTATAGTCTTTGGAAAAAGGATACCCTGCCCATAAGATTACCATATTAGGACGTGCCTCTAATATATCTATAGCATTACTGCTATTGAATTCACTTTTAAATGAAGTATCGAGTGTCGCCTTCCATGTTTCGTACTCACGTGGATAGTTATCTGCAAATACCTCACTTCGAGACTCTATTCCTGTTATTTCCACTTTTTTGTTGTTGAATATGCTAGCTACTTCGGCGCGTCGCGTGAGTACCGAAGATGCGAGCATGCCAAGCACGAATACAGCAATCATAGCTCCTCCAAACAAGAGCCAACCTTTAGATGATTTAAGTTTGTTTTCCATGATATTACTTTAGTTATAGTATTTCAATTTAACGATTATTTGTTTTTAGCTTTATTAATCCATTCCGGTACTTGGGCTGATGGGTATGGTACTATAGCGTTTGGGGTGGATAAAGTGCTGTTTTTCCCTCCATGTGGTATATCACGGTGGCAGTCCCAACACGCTTTTCCATCCCCTTCTTGAGTCATAGCAAATGTTTTCGTACCATTTTTAACAAATTCAGTATTTAGCTGTGTATGACATCTAATACAATTCTCCATTATTACATTTTGGCTCGCTACTATCGCTTGAGGAGCTTGAGCCTCATTTCTAAGGGTGTAAATGGTGGCATGCCTTAAACCATCTTTAGCGTGAAAATAATATTCCCGGAGAAAGTTGGTGTGAGGTACATGACAGTCATTACATGTAGTGTGTTGACTATGTGAGCTATGTTGCCAAGTAGCAAAATAAGTCCCCATAATATGACAGTTAACGCAAGTTTCAGGTTTATCCGATATATAAGTGTGCATTCTGGCAGCATATATGGTAAACAGACCTAAGCCACAAATTATCCCCAAAAAAATGCAGGCGGTGATCTTAGCACTGCGAGTAGGGAGTAATTTTTCGATGTACTTCTTGAGTTGCATATATGTTTATAGTTTATAAGTTTTTCAAAAATATATAAACTTTTTGACATATACAAATAACGCGAGATATTGTCCAAATCGCCGAAAAATAAAAACGGACAGTTAGGACAGTAGCAATTATAATAATTGGGATTGAGACTCTAAAACTTTACAGATAGACCTGCATTTACAAGACCGCGGAAACCAAAACCAAGTTCAGCAAAGACTCCGAAAGTCTCTCCATA
>CAYSND010000118.1:0-5665 GCA_964432305.1 uncultured Muribaculaceae bacterium
GCCCGCAATCCCAGATATAAAGGATTTATTGATTTACAAGGGGCAACGGCAATTTCACATTGGATGATTGCGGAAGCTATAGAATATAGAAAGTCATATTTTATATCAGCAAGATTGTCAGGCAGATACATTGCCGTTGCTCAGAATGACAAGAGCAGGGTCCGGAATAACATTAGGCTTGTTAATCGGGCAGATGCATTGCCGTTGCTCAGGATGACAGGTGAAGATAGAACTATTTCCAAAGTTTATGATATGCCCTGACGATGAATCTTCGGTAGGGATAGGAGAGTGTCCACATTTTGGATTTTACGCGCCACCTGAAAGAGTCGGCTTGAAAATGTTTTTTCCCTTTATGATATGACCCTTCTGAGACTACGGCGATTACATCAGAGGTGGTGGCTTTTTCATATGGGCCGTAGCATCCATCACCCCTTATGCAGAGAAGGGTACCGCGCATGTTGATAATTCTATGTAATCTTATGGTATTATCTATCCTAAATAGAACAATATCCCTTCTTCGTAGTTTTGCACACTCTCTCCCTCTTCTAATGCTCCTCTCCACAGGTTTTAATATAACCCAATCCCTCCCTGAACGAAATGTAGGACTCATGCTCGACCCTTGGACAGTGATTTTAACAGACTGCCCCTCAGAGATCATTCTTTCCACCTCTTCAAAAAAGATATTGTTAGGGATAGTTTTCATCATAGCCAGCCTGAGGAATTACTATTGGATTTAACAGAGGTAGCTATTCCCGAAGGGAGCTGAGGGAAGAAGGTAAATCCGGTTAAAGTCTCTATCTCAGCAACTGACTTAACATGCTCCGGTTGAGGAGAGATAGCTCCGTAATCACGATTTTCATACCAAAATCCGATAGAGCTATATGTGCTGACTCCAGACGATATTTCCCTTTTGAGAAATACCTTAAAATATGCTTTAGGCACTGCAATACTCTTTCCATCATTATCGGGAGTATATGTTACTGTGGTATTGGAAGTGGTTTTTAATACTCCTCCTGTAACGATATAGAGTGTATCACATTGACCAGCCCATGTTCTCCCCTGATTTTCAAGCCTCTCCCAAACCCTCTGATTAAGCATAGAGGCCTGTGCTGTCATATTTGAGAAGAAGAAAGTAGCCTCGTTTGCATTTAAAGAGCAGGTTCTATCTGCTGAAGGGAGTTGATGCCCTCTATCAAAGCCTAAGCCTACTCCCCATCCACTAGTTAATCTTGGCTGCATTGATGTAGGTATCTTAGGATCATAAGCCCATTTGTCTGTTCTTTTTGTTGAACCAAAATAATTTGAAGCGAGGGGATAAGCTACCCAGAGTGCTACTTTATAATAAGCATCGTAAAGCATAGAATAGTTTCTTACATTATTCCCCACTTTATCGGTAGTATAATGCGAAACATAAGCATACCCGTTTGGAATATTAGAGACAGAGGGGAGAGCCGGTAGTTCCATCCATTGATTAATAGTACTTGAGTTTAACCCCGTAAAAGTCCCCGGATGTGGCTCTAAAGAGAGTGTAAGGAGAGTAGTAAAAGTGGTTTGTGTCCCATAAAAATAGGAAGAACCTATTTTTACATAAGCTGCACAGAGATAATTAGCTCCTGTTTGAAGAGAGGAAATATTTACCGAAAATGATGTTGAAACAGAGGTGGCAGCCCTATGTTGGTATGTATATTCGTTATCCCTACGAAAACCTATCCCTACCTCAGTAACCGTCTCAGAACCGGAATAGTTGTAACTCCCATTTACCACTGCAGAGTTAGCAGTAATCCCCGTTATATCACCTGTAGTAACTGTCGGAGAAGCAACTGAACTTCCACCTTGTTTCCAGACTTTAAGGTCATCTATTCTATTTGAACTCCCTCGGGGAGAGAGAAATTTCAATGATAATTTTTGTGCTCCTGCAGAGATAGAGATGGGGGCGACGCTGTTTATTTGCCAACCACTGCCACTGCGTGTAACCGTTGTTGTTTTCCATGAACCTCCATCTACTGAATAGAGAAGGGAGAGCCCTAAATCGTAACTACCAAATGTAATAACAATATTCTGCGCCCCTAAAAGTGAAATATTGTTTACATAGAACTCTTCATTAACAGCAGTTCCACTATTAGTGAAAAACATATTACACACACCGGAAGCCTCTGTATATGCTGAAGAGGGAGTGGTGTTTCTAACATTTGTATTAGAATTATTTGTTGAAGGTGTAGTATAGCTAAAGTCTGATCCTACCCCCACTCCCTCTTTTAACCATCCGGAATAACTGCTGACAGCAACTTTATTTCCGGTAGTTCCGAATGTTTCATTTAAAAGGAGTATCCCTTTCCCCTCTTTTACCTGGTCACTATCATTTGGACGGAGTATCCCTTTTGTAAGATCACCCCTTGTGAGTGTTAGTCCATTTCTAGACAGGGTTATAATATTATCTGTGGTAGTAACCTCTATAGTAACAGAGGAGTATGTTCCCGCCGGCAATATAATCCAAGAGACCAAGTCCTTAAAAAGTATATTCGACGAGGAGTAATCAGCTATTACATAAGGAGAAGTTCCCGTTCCCGACATAGAGAAGGAGGCATCTGTAAAATTCGCGGTGAAGTTCCCTGAAAGTTTATCAGACATATTAGAAGAGGAGAGTTTTACCTGAAGAACCCTCTCCGAATAATATCCTTTAGTGGAGAACTCTGTACCAAAAGAGAACCTCAAAACAGAGAAGAGTCTTGAAAACCTCATCTGTGCAGATGTGGCTAATGATTTTGAGTTAAGCGTTTTAGACTGACTGACAAGAAAATCGGCTTTAGGATCCCAGCTCTCCGTGGTAGGGTATTGAATGGTAGGGAGTACTAACGAAACTGCAGATATATCGGTTACATTGATAGGAGAATAGGGATAGAAAGAATAATATGTGTAATCTCTAAAAACATTATCATCAGGTCCCGATAATATCCCCTCAAAAGAGGCTTTGACAAGTGTTTCTTGAGCTAAGGGATTAATCATGTCAAACCCTTGAACCGCTCCGGAATTACTAAACTCCACCCCGCTCCCCCTGTTCCATGTCACAAAAACTCCAAGCCTGTCCCCTCTCCCCCAAACTGCTTTATGAGTACCTCCATCATGATTTTCGCTAAATAGTGTTTTAGTAGAAGCATCACTTGTACCATCAGTGTTAATGGTAACATTGAAACTCTTCTGTTTATACTCAACAGAAGGCTCAACCCTTTGACAACTCCAAAATAGTGAGAGAAGAGCTAATGAAATAGCAGATGTTTTTAGAAACCGCATTCTTAGTCTTTAAGATAATATTCAATAGTAGTTACTACCCTTACTGTTTTAATATAAGGGGTGTTCCCGTCACGATCTGAAATAGAAAACTGCCCTTGATTTGCGGTTTTTATCTTTCCAAGCGAACTGTGCGAGTCTGCCGCAAACTTCTCTGCGGAAGCCCTGGCATTCTTTGTTGCCTCTTCTATCATTTCAGGTTTAACATCATTAAGTCCGTTAAAAGAGTACTGTATCTGATACTGATACTCCTCTTCTGTAAGAGCAATCCCGTTTTTTACAAGATCACCCTGTTTTTCTCTAAGTTTTCGTACCACATCCACCTTATCTGTAGCCACAGTAACGATTCCTAAGACTTTATATCTATATTTTACCTCGGAAGAGCTATATCTCTCTGCATCCGAATCAAAAACCGATGAGGGGGAAATCGTTATTTCACTCTCATCTACTCCGTTGGAAACAAGAAATTTAACAATAGCATTGTTTGTTGCCTCCATATTCGCATATAGATCTTCAAGGTTATTATTAGCCTGTTTATAAACGAGAGGCCATATTACTTTATCTGCCTTGACCTCCCTTTCAGAGAGTCCTTTTACTGATACTGTTCTTTCTCTCTCCTTCATACTCCCAACTGCTGAATGGAAAAACCAACCGAGAATAATAATACCTATAGATATTGTTAATAACCCCCAAAATGTAGAATTTAATTCTTGTTTCATAATTGTTTTTTACTTGATTAACGCAAAGATAATACCCTTTTTTAATTTAAATCGTTATTTTTGTAAATTAATAACGCCAAAACTATGCAAATAAAGGAAAATCTAAAAATTAGAAAGATCGCAGGAGAGACAGTTGTACTAATGCAAGGGAAATCTGTATCAGATATGACTAAGGTTATTTCTCTTAACTCCACATCAGAATGGTTGTGGGAAAATCTAAAAGGTCTCGACTTTTCGACAGAGGATGTGGCAACTCTTCTTCTTAATGAATTTACGATTGGCGAGGAGCAGGCACGCAACGATGCCTCTATGTGGGTGGATAAACTTAAAGGGTGCGGAGCAATAATCGAATAATAGCGAAATGATTAAAAAAATCATATCTCTTATTCCTAATTCATTTAGAAAAAAGGGGTTATTGGTGGTACTTTCTGTTCCACTTAAAGCTCTTCTTGACTTAGCAGGGATAGCAGTTTTACTACCGATGATTTTTATTGTTCTAAATGAAGGGGAGGCGTTTAATAACTCCCTCCTCTCTAAGATTTATGATTATATGGAGTTCTCTTCCCATAACAAGTTTATTCTCTTTTTAATTTTAGCGGTACTTTCAGTTCTTATTATAAAGAGCTTAATCAACATCCTTCTTATCAATTACCAGAATAGGTATCTTTTAGGACTTTATCGTCACTATTCGAGGACTCTCTTTTCACATCTATATAGTAAAGGGCTTCTTTTCGTAAAAGATTCAAATACTTCCGAACTCTCTTTCAATGTAAATGCAGTCTGTTATAACTTTGGGGTGGTCTACCTTGCCTCGATTTTAAGATTTATCGGGGAACTCCTCTTTTCGACTTTTCTATTAGTGGCACTCTGTATATATAACCCCCTCTCTTCACTTTTGGTGGTATTGACCTTTCTCCCCTTTGTGGTACTCTATCTCTATGTAATCCGTACTCGCCTTAAAGTCTATGGGAAGGAGGAGATGACTGCACGCAGAGAGCAGACGAAGGTGGTACAAGAGACTTTTAAGGGGTATGCAGAGATGAAAATCAATAACGCTTTCCCTAAAATGAAATCTCGTTTCGACAGAGGACTTGAGCAGGTTTCTAAATATCGATTAAAGAGCACCGTTATCCAGAGTATCCCCTCTTATTTGTTAGAAATAGCACTTGCACTCGTTATATCAACCCTTATAGTATTAAGTATAGATGCTCAAGATGCATCAATGAGGGTTTTTTTAGGGGTATTTGCAGTGGCTGCAATTAGGATGCTCCCTTCGGTACACTCTTTAATCTCCACCGTGGGCTCCATAAAAGCAACACAATATACAGTAGAGGTTATCGAAGAGATTGAGGGGTACTCCCCCTCCTCGGAGGAGACAAAGGCTAAGGTCGAACCCCTCTCCTTTGAAAGGACAATAGAGGTTAAAGGCCTCTCCTTTTCTTATGGAAGCAGGGAGGAGATTGCGGGTCAGGCCCGCAATGACGAGTCTGCATCAGCAGACCGACACGGGTCGGGTTTGCGAAGCAAACGGAAAGACAGTAGTGTCGTGAATCCATCCCCCACCGGGGGATTACAGGGGGGTGAAAATCAAGAGATTGCGGGTCAGGCCCGCAATGACAAAGTCATTAATAACCTGAGCTTTAATATAAAGAAGGGGGAGA
>CAYSND010000119.1:0-5632 GCA_964432305.1 uncultured Muribaculaceae bacterium
GCTTCACTATATTTATGCCTCCACATATAAACATGTACCAATAGAGCTGTAGCATTGGTTTTGTTGAACATTATTTTATCATTCGTGGAATTGAACTTTACCACACATTTACTCTGAGCATCCAACAAGTCGGCTTCTATCTGATTCAATACCTCCTCTTTCGAGGTCTTCGTAACAAATAGATCCTGCTGCACATTGATATAAGGTTCAAGAATTAGAGGAACATCTCCCCAAACTCTTACAAGATAAAAATATGCAAGAGCCCTTAATGCCTTTGCTTGTCCTACTAAAGAGTTTCCTGCCTCATTCCCCTCTTTATAGAGTTCGGGAATATATTTAATTGCATAATTAGCTCGACTAATCATTGTATAAAGCGCAGTCCAATCCGCAGATGATATAGAAGGAGTCAATGTATTATCGAGAAGAAAAGTAGTCTCTCCTCCATGTTTAGTTTTCACGTTGTCAGCTCTTCCTTCCCCCCAAAAAGCGAAGTTAAGGCGAACAACTGATTGAAGTCCGTTATAGATTCCATAAACCCCTGCTTTAGCTTGAGCTTCGTTTTTATAAAAACTCTGACTGGAATATTCACTTATTGGCTTTTTATCCAAAAGTGAGTCAATACAAGAGGTAAAGGTTCCTAACACAAGACTCAAAATTGCTATTTTAATAAAAATCTTTTTCATATCTCTTGTTTGTTAAAATCCTACATTAATTCCAAAAAGAATAGTCCTGCTCTGAGGATATGTCCCATAATCGACACCTAACCTTAAGCTTGAGCCAAATGTATTAACATCAGGGTCGTATCCACTATAATTAGTGAAGGTCAGTAAATTGCTACCTGAAACATAAAGACGAAGATTATGCATCTTTATTCTCTCAATCCATTTGCGTGGGAATTCGTAAGCAAAAGTGACAGACTTAACTTTCAAATAAGAACCATCTTCCACCCATCTGCTCTGAATTCGAGATTCATTTTTCATAGGGTCATTTCTAACAACTCTCGGATAATTGGTAATATCCCCCTGCTGTCTCCAAGCATTTTCATAAAACTCAGTACTTACGTTGTTATATGAGAAGATACAATTCCTATAGTAAGCCACGTTATTATAGATCTGATTGCCATAAGAGAACTGTAAAAAGACATTCAAAGAGAAATTTTTATAAGAGAAGTCATTTGTAAATCCACCCACGAATAGAGGTTGAGCATTACCTATAATAGTCCTATCCTGATCATCGATAACACCATTCCCATCTATATCCTCCCAAATAACATCACCGCCTTTAAACACTTTACCCGTAGCTGTTAGATTTTTTAGTCCGTTTACGTTATCAGAGTCACTAGCATATATACCTTTAAATACATGTCCGTAAAATGTTCCGACAGGCTCACCCACTTTAAGTATATGAAATGGACCATCCTGTACTTGACCATTTACCAAAACATTCTCAGGCAAACTTGTTACTATGTTCCTATTAAAGCTTATATTGAGATTACTTGACCACTTAAACTCTTTAGTAAAATTCTTGGTATTTAAAGAGAACTCCATCCCCTTATTCTGCACACTCCCCATGTTTGTAGTCACAGAGGAGAACCCTGTCGTATTGGGGATAGGAACAGAATATAATAGGTCTGTGGTATTCTTCAAATATGCATCGAATATAAACTCAATCCTACCATAGAATAGAGACAAGTCCAATCCTAAGTTATACTGAGTCGTGGTCTCCCAAGAGAGGTTCTCGTTAGGCATCGCTACCGGAACTACTCCGGAGTTTGTAAGATAATTGGTACCGGCTATAAATAAACCTTGAGAAATATAGTTACCTATTGCCTCGTTCCCCGTTTGGCCTGCGCTAAATCTTAATTTACCATCGGTCAATGCTTTAAGACCTTTCATCCAAGACTCATCAGTAAAACGCCAAGCTGCAGAGGCAGAAGGGAAGTAACCAAATTTCTTACTCTTACCAAATCGGGAAGAACCGTCTGCACGAACATTAGCCTCAAGGAGATATGTCCCTGCATAATCATAAGTTGCTCTAAAATAAACTGACGCCAACGAGTGTTCATAAGCCACATTACAGTCCTGTCCGGAGATGGTTCCTGCAGCATTTAGTGTTCTGATATCATCACTTGAATAAGAGGCTCCATTAAGACCTGTAATATCAGTCCTCCATGCTTGCTGACTGAATCCTAATAATCCACCTAAGTTATGCTTGTTAAAAGACTGATTGTAAGTAAAATAGTTCTCATTAGCTATTGTATAGTTCTGTGATACCCTCACTGAACCATAATTATAGCCGGGACGATAGTCCACTGTGGATGGGAAAAATTCATCTTCTTTCATAGATTCGAAATCGACACTGACATTGGTTCTAAATTTCAGCCATTTAGTAAAGACTATCTCAGCATACTCATTTGCCACCAATCTATTAGAGGTGTTTAGGTGAGTACACTCTTCTGCTAATGCAACAGGGTTTCTTTTACCGTTCAAATAAGCAAAATAAGCACCATTAGGGTATCTTAATGCGTAAGTAGGTGGACGGGTGAGTATGGCAACTACCATAGATCTGTTACCCATTCCTCCGGCGGAGACTCTATCATTAACCCCCCTTGTATAAGACATATTACTACCGATAGTTAAAAAGTCTGTAGCTTTAAACTCGGTATTTGAACGAACAGTAAATCTTTTAAATTTCGAACTTCTTATAATCCCCTCTTGATCTAAGAAGGAGGTTCCCAATGAATACTTGAATGTTTTGGAAGCACCGGAAATATTGAGAGAGTAGTTTTTCTCATAAGCCCTATTATACATAAGGGACTGCCAATCTCCATCACCTAAGTTCAATGGATTTAATGAGTCAACCACAGTCCAATGTGGTACTGTTTCAGATGTCCGTCCCATAACATCATCGTAGTTCCTATACCCTTCTAAAATGAAATTCTTCCACTGATAAGAGTTAAGTACACTAAGTTTTCGAGTAATATTGCTAATACCGAAAGTAGCACTGAAGTCGATTTTAGCACGCCCCTCTTTACCTCTTTTAGTGGTAATAATTACTACCCCGTTTGCAGCTCTCGAACCATAAATAGCAGAAGAGGCTGCATCCTTAAATACCTCCATAGATTCAATATCATTGGGGTTTAAGAATGAGAGAGCACTTAGTCCATGACCGTCATCGACGTTTAATAATGAGATCGAAGAGGTCTCGATCGGGACACCATCCACGACATAGAGAGGGTCGTTTCCGGAATTAAGAGAAGATGCTCCTCTGACCCTGATGGTCATTGCAGCACCGGGTGCACCTGAACTTGAGGTGATTTGCACTCCGGCTACTTTTCCTTGCATTGCTGTAACAACATCCTTTACAGGATAGCTTTCAAGTTCTTTTGCAGAAAGAGAAGAGATAGAGCCTGTAAGGTCCTTCTTTTTCTTAGCACCATATCCTACAAAGACAAATTCATCTAATGTTGTGAAAGATGATTCGAGGATGATTTTACCTCCATCCAAATTAGATGCTAAGACTTCCTTTGTTTTATAGCCAATTAGAGAAAAGGAAATAATCTCATCGCTCTGAGACTCCATTTTGAAGAAACCTTTCTCATCTGTCGATGTTCCTTTACGCGCTTTGAGCAATAAAACAGAAACACCTACCAATGACTCTCCGTCGTCTCCTAAGACAGTCCCTGATACAATGATTTTTTGTGGTTGTGCATAAGCATCGAACCCCAAAGTCTGACCAATAAAAAGTGCTAAAATAAAGCACCATATTACCGTCAATTTTCGATTGTTTAAACGAGTTCTGTACATTTTTGTTTAATGATAAGTTAATTAAGTTAAATCGAATAGTTTACCAATACATATTCTTTTGTCAAAGTAAACTATAAATGTATCGGAATTTTTGTTGATTTACGAAAATAATTTCCTAAATTGCGTTGATTTTTGACAATTTAACCAAAATTTAACATTTATGATAAAAGTTTTAGTATTAACCGACTTCTCAAGCGGGTATAGTAGAAACCTTCTCAAAGGGATGGTAAAGTACTCACAAGAGGAGAAAGAGATTAGCTTTTATAGGATGCCTCTCTTTGTGAGAATGATGAAAGGGGATGCCGGAGTTGCGAAATGGGCAAAGGAGTGGAATGCAGATGCTGTAATCGCACAGCTACAAGATGTGGATATTAGTTGTTTCCTCGATGTGGATATACCGATTATTGTTCAGAACTTTCAGGAGAGACTCGATAATGTCTGTAATTTGACAGGGGATTATTATGGAACGGGAGAGATGGCTGCCAATTTTTTCATTAAACGAGGATTTAAAAATTTCGCCTTTTATGGAACCACAGAGAGTATTTGGTCACGTGAAAGATTTTTGGGGTATAAAAACAAGCTTATAAACGACGATTATAACTTTTACGAATATCATGAACCCACCGAGGGGGATAATCGTTGGAGTTATGACTTCGACAATCTCGCAAAATGGTTAAGAATGCTCCCAAAGCCGACCGCCCTATTTGCTTGTGATGATCATTATGCAGTAAATATATCCGAAACATGTAAGATGATTAATATTAATATCCCTAATGAGGTCTCTCTTTTAGGGGTTGATAACGATGAGTTGCTCTGTAAAATCTCAAATCCTCCCCTCTCCTCTATAATGTTAGATGTGGAATACGGAGGGTATTTAGCAGCCAAAACCATTGCACAGCTAGTACATAAGGAGATAGATAAGCCCTCTAATATAATTATAAAGGGGTTGCAAATAATTAAAAGGGAATCAACTGAAAAATTTGTTATTAATGACCTATATATATTAAAGGTAGTGGAGTATATCGAAGCGAATCTTTGTAATATTATTTCTATGAAAGATATTTTAGACTTAGTACCCATGTCGAGAAGGGTTCTTGAAATTAAATTCAGAAAGAGTACAGGTACATCTATTCACCAATATATCCAGTCCTCAAGGCTCGACAAAGTTGCCAATATGCTCGTAGAGAGTTTTTTACCAATAGAACTTATAGCCACCAAATGTGGCTTTACATCAAATCAGCAACTCTCCTCCCTTTTTGGAAAATATAAGGGGATAACCCCTTCACAGTATAGAAAGAAATATCAGATAACTACAGAGAGTTAGCTATCCCTAATTCAAGCCCTCTTAACTCGGCAAGATTTTTCAATCTCCCAATGCAAGAGTACCCGGGATTCGTTTTTTTATAGAGGTCATCACACATTTGATGTCCGTGATCAGGTCTTATAGGAATAGAGACTCCCCTCTTTTTTTGTATTTGAAGAAGAGCCTTCATCACACTATACATATCGGTATCCCCGTCAAAAACACCTGACTCATAGAAATTACCCTCTGAATCTCTTTTAGTGTTTCTCAGATGTACGAAGTTAACCCTCTCTGCAAAACGATACAGCATATATACCGGATCATTCTCTGCTATGACACCAAGTGAGCCTGTGCAGATACAGATACCATTAGATTTATTTGGAACTTGATTTATTATAAAGTCAAAATCTTCCCAGGTGCTTGCAATCCTCGGTAATCCGAAAATATCATAAGGGGGGTCATCCGGATGGATAACTAAAGAGACATTGCACTCATCAGCCACAGGAGCTATCTCTTTAAGAAA
>CAYSND010000120.1:0-5631 GCA_964432305.1 uncultured Muribaculaceae bacterium
AGCCAGGATCAAACTCTTCATTGTATATGTTTATAAAATTTTAAGCTGTCCTGACTAAGTTGTTTAAATTGACGAGGTTAATAATAACCTCTACCTTTTCACTCGTATAATGCTATCAATGAACTTTTTTAATAAAACCCGTTTTTTGAAACGGGCTGCAAATATATAGACCTTTTTTTTACTAACCAAATTTTTCTTAAATTTGTCAATTAAAATATTTTTCATTTGAGAAAATTTTTAATTTTACAATAGATATATATACACATAAACACATTTAACGCCTAAAAACAAATCAGTTATGAGACAAACAGTTAAAGAACAATTCAAAAAAAGATTCGAAACCGAAGGGGTACAGTATGCTTCTGCAGGAAGAATTAATCTAATCGGAGAACATACAGACTACAATGGTGGGTTTGTTTTTCCGGGAGCCATTGATAAAGGGATGGTGGCCGAAATTAAACTAAACGGACTTGACAAAGTTAGAGTATATTCTATTGACCTTGATGATTATGCTGAGTTTGGTTTTGAAGAGAAAGATGCTCCCAAAGCACAATGGGCTCGTTATATCTTCGGAGTATGCCGTGAAATTATAAAAAGAGGCGGGAAACTAAAAGGGTTCGACACTGCTTTTGCAGGCGATGTTCCTCTTGGAGCAGGGATGTCCTCTTCTGCTGCATTGGAATCGACTTATGCCTTTGCACTGAATGAAATTTTCTCACTAGGAATAGACAAATTCGAGCTTGCAAGGGTAGGACAATCGACAGAGCATAACTATTGCGGAGTTAAATGCGGAATTATGGACCAATTTGCATCCATTTTTGGAAAGGAAGGGAGTCTTATCAGACTCGACTGTCGCTCTCTCGAATATGAATATTTCCCATTTAATCCAAAAGGGTATAAGCTCGTTCTGCTCGACACCGTGGTTAAACATGAACTTGCATCCTCTGCTTACAATAAGAGACGTGAGTCTTGTGAAAGAGCGGCTGCTGCTATCCGTGCCAATGGTCACCCTCATGTGGAGTTCCTTCGTGATGCCACAATGGAGATGTTAGAGGACGTTCGTGAGAAGATCTCTGCTGAAGATTTTATGCGCGCAGAGTATGTTATAGAGGAAATTCAGAGGGTATTGGATGTTTGTGATGCACTTGAGCGTGGAGATTATCAGACTGTAGGGGAAAAGATGTATCAGACACATCACGGCATGAGCAAACTTTATGAAGTGAGCTGCGAAGAGCTTGATTTCCTTAACGATGTGGCAAAACGATGTGGTGTAACAGGGTCACGCGTAATGGGAGGTGGCTTCGGAGGGTGTACGATTAATCTCGTTTCCGATTCACTTTACGATTCATTTATTGCTCAGGCACGCAAAGAGTTTGCTGCCAAATTTGGTCATGAGCCTAAAGTCTATCCTGTGGTTATCTCTGATGGTGCCCGCAGACTTGGTTAAAAATTAAGAGTATGTTAATAACACTAAAAAACAGTTCCGGGGCTTCGGTCACACTGACCTCTATCGGAGCAGGAGTGGTCTCTGTGGTGGTTCCCGATAAAAACGGGAAGCTCGCAGATGTAGCCCTTGGGTATCGTGACGAGAAGAGCTATTTCGGAGATGGTCCCTGTTCAGGGAAGATTCCGGGGCGCTTTGCTAATCGTATTGCCTTCGGGAAATTCACCCTCGAAGGGAGAGAGTACTCACTTGCAGTAAACAATGGTCCTAACCACCTCCACGGAGGACCCGAAGGGTTTTCAAATAAAGAGTGGAGCATTGTTCCAAATGCGGATCCTAAAGACAATGGACGAATTGCACTCTTTTCACACCTAAGTCCCGACGGAGACGAAGGGTACCCCGGAGCACTAAAGGTTTCTGCACGCTACTGCTGGTCGGAGGAGAACGTACTCTCCCTCGAAATCAGAGCAGAGAGTGACAGAACCACGATATTGAACTTAACGAACCATACTTATTGGAACCTTGCAGGGGAGAATAGCGGTTCTGTGCTTGAACACGAACTGCAGCTCAATGCTACTCATTGGCTTCCAACAGATTCTACCCTTGTTCCCACTGGGGAGATAGCACCTGTGGCGGGGACTCCCATGGACTTCTTAGAGCCCAAAAAACTTGGGAAGGAGATTAAGAAAGAGTTCCCTGCATTGATATATGGTAAGGGGTATGACAACTGCTGGGTGGTAGATGGATGGAGACAGTCCCGTCAAGGACGACTTCTCCATATCGGGACCCTCTCCGAGAAGAGTTCCGGAAGAGCTTTGGAGGTCTATTCCACACAACCCGGAGTACAGGTTTACACCGGGAATTGGCTTGCAGGCTCTCCTATCAGCAAATCAGGTCGCAGTTATAATGATTATGACGGAGTGGCTATCGAGTGTCAAAACTTCCCTGATGCCCCTAATAAAAAGGATTTCCCCACCGCAATACTTCACAAAGGGGAAGAGTATGTAGAGAAAATTGAATTTAGATTTGTAATATGAAACTAATCATTGTTTTATTCCTTTTAGCTTTCTCCTCTTGTTCTCGCGAGAGTGTTGCCGAATTTCAATTCGCAAAAGGAGCTGATATTAGTTGGGCAACCGAGATGGAGAAATCGGGGGTTAAATTTTACAATAAAGCCGGGGTTGAGAGGGATTGTTTTGCCCTTATGAAAGAGATAGGGATGAACTCTATCCGACTTCGTGTATGGGTGGATCCCAAGGATGGATGGTGTAATAAAGAGGATTTGGTTTTAAAGGCACGCCGAGCTAAAGCTTTGGGGATGAGACTAATGATAGATTTTCATTATTCGGATTGGTGGGCTGACCCGGGGAAGCAAAATAAACCGGCTGATTGGGAGAATCTCGACTTTGAAGAGCTTAAAGTGGCTGTTGCAGAGCATACGAGAGAGGTTCTCAATGCCCTTAAAAAAGAGGGGATTACCCCTGAATGGGTACAAGTGGGGAATGAAACCGGAGATGGGATGCTTTGGGAAGAGGGGCGAGCCTCTAAAAATATGGCTAATTATGCCCAACTCAATAATTCCGGGTATAATGCTGTGAAGCAGGTCTTTCCTAATGCAAGAGTAATCGTACATATCCATAATGGTTTCGACAAGAATCTCTTTAACTGGATATTCGACGGACTTAAAAAGAATGGGGGGAAATGGGATGTGATAGGGATGTCTTTATACCCGGAACCAAACAACTGGCTCTCTCTTAACGAACAATGCATCAATAATATAAACGAGTTGGTAGCAAAATATGCTACCCCCGTTATAATATCCGAAGTGGGGATGAGTTGGGATAAACCTGCTGAGTGTAAATCTTTTTTATTGGATTTAATGAGTAAAGCAAAGGGGATTCCAAACAATAAATGTTTAGGAGTATTCTATTGGGAACCCCAATGCTATAAAAACTGGAACGGCTATACCAAAGGGGCTTTCGACAACTCCGGAAAGCCCACTGAGGCATTAGATGCTTTTTATAAAATACTTTAGGACCTTTTGACTACACTATAAATCCGAGAATCTGGTTTTTAACCACCGAATCTCCTTGCGAAGCACTGATATAAACTAACTTGCCACTTATAGGGGCAGGGATGGGTTCAAGACCGTAGTAAGTCTGAACAAAGCAGACAGGGTCTCCCTCTTTGAACTTGGCTCCAATGGTGGGAATTGTGCTTTTTTCTGCGACATCGTATTGCCATATAAGTTTCCCCTGCACCGATGATTGTATTGGGAGAGCTTTGGGGTGAGCAGCAAGCACCTCCTCAGCAGAGAATTTTGGTATCTCCACGACAGGTCGGGTAACGATTTTCGGGGCACAAGCTTTCTCCTTGGCAGCCTCAAGCTCTTTCTGGAAACGATCCTTTGCCATACCACTCTTGTAGTCACGGTATTGTCTTTCATGCATTGCAAACTCGAAGAGTTCCTCATCATCCTCTCCTCTCTCCCACCCCTCTTTCTTCATCTCTGCTATGAAATGCGGAAGTTCATTAGGGAAAGCATCCTGAGGATTTCCGGTATAAAACTCAAGACCTTTTGACTTAACTATTTCGATAATTTCAGGAGCAAGTTTACCGGGTAGCAAACCTGTCTTTCCGAGTATCATATTCATAGTATCCTTATCAATAGTAGTCCAGCGAGGCTCATCTTTAAGGGTATGCATAAGATTCATCAATGCAGTATTCTTAACATACTGACTGAAAGGGGTAACAAGTGGCGGATAACCAAGTTTGGGCCATACATATTCCACCTCCGCAAAGAGTTTTACAACGAGTTCGTCGAGATTAAGCTCCTTTTTACCCTTGTTTCTTAATGAAGAGTTAATAGCTCCGTGAAACCCTTTCAGGTCAGCCATCATAGAGCCCATCATACCACCGGGGAGACCACAGCCAACTAACAATGAGGACATCCTATAGTTATCAGGCTCAATAAAATAACCCAAGTAATCATCTATAAAGGATTGGGTAAGAGTCCTTGCCTCCATATAGGCATCCATATTTATAGGTTTTACCTTAAACCCGTCATCAATAAGCATCTCCCTTATGGTAATAACATCGGGATGGATTTTACCCCAAGAGAGTGGTTCCATAGCCACATCGAGATAGTCGGCTCCTGCACGTGCCACTTCGAGCATTGAGGCTACTGAAAAACCTGGACCACTATGACCATGATATTGGACTATGATATGAGGATATTTAACCTTTATAGCCTTAGTAAGTCTGCCAAGAAAAGCCGGTCTTCCGACCCCTGCCATATCCTTTAAACAGATCTCATCACACCCATACTCCACGACCTTATCCACGATACCCATATAATATTCTACTGTGTGAACCGGAGAGTGAGTAATACTCAAAGCTATTTGCGAAATCATCCCCCCTTTTTTGGCTAAAACCACAGAGCCTTTAAGGTTACGATGGTCATTTAGTCCGCAGAAAGAGCGAGAGATATTAGTCCCCTGCTTTGCCTTAACTTTATACATAAGCTCTCTTACATCTTCAGGAACGGGATTCATTCTTAAAGCATTGAGACCGCGCTCCAACATATGTGTCTGGATGCCGGCTTTATTAAACGGAGCTGTCCACTCGCGAACAGCTTTATTTGGGTTCTCTCCGAATAGTAAATTTACCTGTTCGAAAGCCCCACCATTGGTTTCAACACGATCAAAGCACCCCATCTCGATAATAACGGGAGCAATCTGTTTTAACTGATGAACCATTGGCACGTACTTCCCTGAAGACTGCCACATATCTCGATATACGAGAGACAATTTAATTTCTTTAGACATAGTGTAGAAAAAGGAACAAAATAGTGATGCGTAATTTTAATGCCTGCGAATGTATGCAAAATAGAATGAAAAAAAGAAGGTTTTTGGTGAAATTTAAGAAAAGGTTTCTATATTTGCAGTCCGTTGTAAAATCGGAAATTTTGCCAAATGTGAAAAAAGGCAAAAAAAAGAACTTTATGGTGGTAGTAGCTCAGTTGGTTAGAGCACTAGTTTGTGGCACTAGGGGTCGTGGGTTCGAATCCCATCTTCCACCCCAATAGAACAGAAAAAGAATAGAGTCTCCGCAGGAGGCTCTATTTCTTTTTGTTCACTCCGAAGAGCGAAAGCTCGCTTTCGCAAAGAGGAGGGAACATAAAAGAA
>CAYSND010000121.1:0-5630 GCA_964432305.1 uncultured Muribaculaceae bacterium
TCCCTCCGTTTGAACAAGTGCTCCCAGAGCATTATATGCCTGCCTTTATTGAGGCTATGGCACAACATAACGCTGAAATAGATAAAATTGTCAATAACAAAGCGACCCCCAATTTTAAAAATACTATTCTCGCTTTTGATAACTCAGGTGAGCTTTTGACTAAAGTAGGGATTGTTTTTGGCTCTCATGCGGGAGTAAAAACCAATGATGAGATAATGGGTATTGCACGCGAACTCTCTCCCCTTAGAAGCAAGCACTTCAATGAGATTAGCCTCAATGAGGGACTTTTTGCAAGAGTAAAAGCTGTCTATGAGAAGAGGAATGACTCAGGGCTTGATGAAGATCAGGTAAGACTTGTAGAGGAGATTTATAAAGACTTTGAGCGTTCAGGTGCTAATCTTCCAAGTGACAAGAAAGAGGAGTTAAAGACGTTAAACACTAAAATTGCAGACCTACAACTCCGTTTTGGTCAAAATTTAGTTAAAGAGACAGCTGCCTTTACACTGGTTATTGATAACGAGAAAGATCTTGCCGGTCTTGGCCAAGCACAGATTTCCGAAGCTGCTTCAAGAGCTACAGCCAAAGGGATGGAAGGAAAATGGGTATTTGGACTTGATAATCCAAGTATTATCCCTTTCCTACAGTTTAGCTCAAATGCCACTCTAAGAGAGAAAATGCTAACGGGATATCTTAATCGTTGTAATAATAACAATAGTGAGGATAATAAAGAGATAGTTAAAGAGCTTATCTCTTATCGTCTTCAGAAAGCAAATCTTTTGGGGTATAATACTTTTGCTGATTATGTGTTGGAAGATAGGATGGCAGGGACTCCACAAGCTGTATATGATCTTTTGGATCAACTCTGGACACCTGCTCTTAATTCAGCAAAGAATGAATTAAAAGATATGAGTGAGATAGCCAAGAAAGAGGGGAATAAGAAGACTCTTGTGGCTTCTGACTGGAGATATTATTTCGAAAAAGCTTTAAGTGATAAATACCAGATTAGCGAAGAGCAGTTAAGACCTTACTTCAAGATTGAAAATGTTAGAGATGGTATTTTCTATGTAGCAAACAGACTATATGGCATTACTTTTACTCAGATAAATAATGTTCCACTCCCTCATCCTGAGGCTATTGCTTTTGAATGTAAAGAGGCTGACGGTACTCATATCGGACTCCTCTTTATGGATATGTTTGCCCGTCCCGGTGAAAAGAGTGGCGGTGCTTGGTGTAGCAGCTATCGTGAGCAGACCTACAAAAATGGAAAACGTGTAGCTCCTCTTGTAACCATAGTTGGTAACTTTACACGACCTGTAGGAGATAAACCGGCTCTTCTAAGTTCTGATGAAGTAAACACTTTCTTCCATGAATTCGGACATGCTCTCCATGGTCTATTCCAAGACGTTAAATACCAAGGTATTTCCAATGTTAAGAGAGATTTCGTAGAACTCCCTTCACAGATTATGGAGCATTGGGCTTTTGAACCTGAAGTACTAAATGTTTATGCAAAACATTATGAGACAGGGGAAGTTATTCCTGCTGAGCTTGTGGATAAACTTGATAAATCAGGGAAATACGGACAGGGATTCGCAACTGTTGAATATTTAGCTGCATCATATCTTGATATGGATTATCATGTACTCTCTACTATCCCTGCTGATATGAATGTTTTAGCTTTCGAGGCTAAAGTGCTATCCGACAGGGGACTTATAAACCAGATTCCTCCTCGCTATAGAACTACCTATTTCAGCCATACTATGGGCGGTGGTTATACAGCCGGGTATTACAGTTATATCTGGGCAGAGGTTCTTGACTGCGATGCTTATCAGGCATTCGTTGAGACAGGGGATATTTTCAATCAAGATGTCGCTTATAAATTCAGACATGAAATCCTTTCGAGAGGTGGAGAGAAAGACAATATGGAGCTCTATCTGAATTTCAGAGGTAAAAAACCTGAAATAGCCCCATTGCTGAAAAACAGAGGACTTGAGTAGTGGCTCCATTTTGGCAAGCAATAAGTAATGGGATAACCGCAGTAAGTGATTTTGTCTGCGGTTATCCTCTTTTTATTCTACTTGTAGGGGGTGGACTATTCTTCCTTATATATTCCCGCTTCGTCCCTTTAAGATATTACGGAAGGGCATTAAAAGCTCTTAGGGTAAAAGAGGAGGGGGCAGCAGGACAGATAAGCTCTTTTGAAGCCCTTTCAAGTGCAATAGCTGCAACTGTAGGTATGGGGAATATAGCAGGCGTAGCAATAGCTCTCTCCATAGGGGGACCGGGAGCTATCTTCTGGATGTGGGTCAGTGCAGTGGTAGGAATGGCTACAAAGTTTTTTGAAGGGACACTTGCGGTAATGTTTAAAGGGAAAGATGATAAAGGGGAGGTTCAAGGGGGACCCATGTATATGATAACCAACGGTCTCGGTCCCAAATGGAGACCTATGGCTATCTTCTTCTCCATATTCGGACTTATAGGGACTCTCTGTCTTATGCAGGCAAACCAATTAACAGAGGCTTTGACTACCGTATTTATAACCCCTGAAGAGAACACATTGTTGCTTAGGTTTATTATCGGGGTAGTCATTTGTATTATTGTCTCAGTGGTAATCCTTGGAGGAATCCAGAGAATTTCAAAAGTCTCCACGAAGATAGTTCCTGCTATGGTAGGACTATACTTCTTGTTGGTACTCTATATAATAGTAACCCACCTTAGTGCAGTTCCGGAGGTTTTTGCTTCTATTTTCAGAGAGGCTTTTACACTTAAAGCAGGCGTGGGAGGAGGTATAGCAGGATTGCTGACTGTGGCACTTGTGGGGGTTAGGAGGGCTGCTTTAGTAAATGAAGCCGGGGTAGGAACCGCTTCTATGATGCATGGAGCATCTAAGAACTCCGAACCTATTCGTGAGGGGTTGGTAGCTATGATAGGTCCCTCTATAGATTCGGGGCTTGTATGTACTCTTACTGCAATAGCCATATTGATTCAGAAAGATATTATCCCAATGGGTGGAGGAATGGGGTCGGCAGAGGGGTTAAAAGTGGCTATTAATGCTTTTGATGCCTCGATACCGGGTGTCGGAAAATACCTACTTCTCCTTATGGCGATTATTTTTGCCTTCTCCACTATGTTCTCTTATTCGTATTACGGGCAGAAATGCACAAGTTATCTTTTTGGCTCCAAATATGCCAAGTATTATAACTATTTCTTCCTTGCAATGCTTATAGTAGCTGCAATGATTCCATTAAGAACAGTGGTGGGAGTTATAGATCTTGCTTATGCCCTTATGGCATTCCCTACCATGATAACACTCTTCATCCTCTCCCCACATGTAAAACGGGAGATGAAGAAATTTTTCGCAAAACATTAAATATGGGGTAGATTGCTAGGCAAACCGTTGATACTTAATTTTAATCACTTGTCGGTATTTTATATCCTATTTTTTCTCTTTTATTAGTAGTTGGTAATTTGATGGATAACTCAGCTATTGCGATGTAAATATTATCTATCTCTTTCCTAAAATCTTCCGAGAAATCATTAATTGCTTCTAAATTATTGTCATAATTACTCTCTAAAAGTTTTATTTTAGCACGTAACTCAGAAAGTTCTACGGAGACTAAAGAGGTAGAATTAATATATTGGCGCATCTGTACGAAAGCGTCCATTATATTAATACTGACTTGAATAGCAATTTTACTTCTTAATATTGCAGCTAACATAGAGACTCCCTGTTCAGTGAAAGCGTACGGAAGATGACGAGAACCTCCCCAACTTGGTCTTCCATTTTGGAATATCAAAAATTCTTCATCATTAAGCTGAAACATAAATCTTTCAGGGAATCTCTCTATATTTCTCTTTACGGCTTTATTTAGATTTCCTGTTGTTACTTGATATAGCTCTGCCAAGTCGCTATCAAGCATAATTCGACTACCGCGTACCTCATATATCATACTTAGTATGTTCTGTATTAACTCCATTACATTCTTTTATTATAGTGTTAGTATTGAGAGATAAAATTACATAAACCATAATGATGAAAGCAGTTTTATTAAAAAGAGATGTATTTATTTACGAATTTATAAAATAGTCAAAATTTTAAATTTTTGTTTATTGGGTGTAGTAGGGTTTTATGCAATGTAGATAAGTTCTAAAAAATGTGTACTTTTGTCCGTCGGAGATGTTATATCTCATAAAAGTTATATTAGGACAATAGTAAAATAGAATATGAATCCTGAAGTTTTTATTACGGAAAAAGTTAAAGAGGCTCTTAAGGCCATTTATAATCTCTCATATGACTCTGTTCAGATACAGATTCAGACCACTCGTAAAGAGTTTGAGGGGGATGTTACTGCTGTGGTGTTTCCTTTCCTTAAACTTTCAAGAAAATCTCCTGAGGCTACTGCCGAGGAGTTAGGTACTTATCTTTTAGAGCATAATTCTGAAATAGATAAGTATAATGTGGTGAAAGGGTTTTTGAATATAAAGTTTACTAAAGAGTTTTGGAATACCCTTTTTGCAGAGATCTCTGCCACCTCGGAGTTTGGACGACATCCCTCAAATGGTAAGACGGTTATGGTGGAGTATTCCTCACCAAATACCAATAAACCTCTCCATTTGGGACATATTCGTAACAATCTACTCGGATGGTCTGTCTCCAGGCTACTTGAAGAGTATGGGTATAGGGTTCTAAAGGTAAATTTAGTAAATGACCGCGGTATTCATATCTGTAAGTCGATGCTTGCCTGGCTTAAGGTAGGCAAAGGGGAGACCCCTGCCTCTTCAGGTAAAAAGGGGGATCATCTGGTAGGGGAGTATTATGTTATTTTCAACAATATGCTTCGCACAGAAGTAGAGAACCTAATGGCTTCGGGGGTAACCAAGGAGGAGGCTGAAAAATCCGCACCTATAATGAAGGAGGCACAAGAGATGCTTATAAAATGGGAGCGTGGGGATAAAGAGGTAATCGAGCTTTGGAAAAGGATGAACGGATGGGTATATGATGGGTTTGATATTACTTATAAAAAATTAGGTATCTCCTTCGATAAGACCTATTATGAATCTCAAACCTATCTCCTTGGGAAACAATTAGTGGAAGAGGGACTTAATAAGGGTCTTTTCGAGAGAGAGGAGGATGGTTCTGTATGGTGTGATCTTACCTCTGAAGGTTTAGATAGAAAACTTCTCCTTAGAGGGGATGGTACCTCTGTCTATATGACACAGGATTTGGGAACAGCCCATCAAAGATTTTCAGAATATGATTTAAATGAGCATATCTATGTTGTGGGGAACGAGCAAAATTATCATTTTCAAGTTCTTAAACTTATTCTAAAAAAACTCGGTTTCGAGTGGTATGATAGGATATACCACCTCTCTTACGGTATGGTAGAGTTACCGGAAGGGAAAATGAAATCACGTGAGGGGACTGTGGTAGATGCTGATGATTTAATTGAAAAAATGTACAATACTGCTAAGGAGACCTCAATGGAACTTGGCAAACTAGAAAATATGACCACAGAGGAGCAAGATGTCCTCTTTAACATGCTTGGACTCGGTGCTCTAAAATACTTCATGATTAAAGTAGATCCTAAGAAGACGATGCTCTTCGATCCTAAGGAGTCAATAGATTTTAATGG
>CAYSND010000122.1:0-5616 GCA_964432305.1 uncultured Muribaculaceae bacterium
GTCTTATGCTGTCAAAACCAAAACATCCCCTTAAGCAGTGCAAAGGTATGAAAAAATCTCTCACAAAAACAACCCGATAAAATTTGAAAATAAAATCAACTAATCTAAAGAGTGGGTTTTGTAAACTCGGGATAGACAATCCGCTCGTGATAAAATTGCTTTAGGTGTTTTTTGAAAATATCTTTGACGAGATTTATTTCACGAATAGAGATATCTGCCTCGACTAATTGATCATCAGATATTCGTGCTGCGACAAGTGTGTCCACTAAGTTGGAGATACTCTCATCAGTATAGTCTTTCAGAGTTCTCGATGCTGCCTCAACAGCATCTGCCATCATAACTATTACATGCTCTTTGGTACGGGGAAAGTCACCATGATAAGTAAAAGGCTCTTTATTATCAGGATCACCCCCCTGTTTACAATAAGAATTATAGAAGAATGCTGTTACAGAGCGTGCATGATGGGTCTTAATAAAATCTATCACCACAGAGGGTATATTGTTTTTCTTAGCAAGTTCCACCCCATCATCGACATGACTAATAATCTTTTGAGCTGATTCAGCGGGGGTATACCTGCTATGGAAATCGAGCCCCGCAGGCTGGTTTTCAATGAAACACTGGGGATTAACCATCTTCCCGATATCATGATAGAGTGCACCCACCCTGATTAGCATGGTATCTCCGCCTATCTCTCGTGCAGCTGCATCAGCCATATTGGCTACTTGGAGCGAGTGCTGGAAAGAACCGGGAGCCTTGGTTGACATATCGAGCAGGAGTTTATTGCTCGTATCGGAGAGATCTCTTAATCTCGAATTAGAGACCAAAGAGAATATCTTTTCAAAAAGGAAAACTAATGGATATGCCCCTATTACGAAAAATGCATTTAGAGACAGGTATAGTAAAACAGTCGTGTCAAAAGTCTGTAAAAGCCCATCGGTAATCAATCTAAAGGCCACATATACAATCGTTATACCTATAAATATAAAGAATGAGTTTAAGAACTGTAGCCACCCCCTATTTAGATAATAATGAGAAACCATAGCTATAGCACCTGCAAATAGGTTCATAATATAGAGCTCCACGCCCAACTGCGAAATCAGTAGGAGCGGCAGTAGTATTAAAGCATATATCGGGAAAGAGAATGACTGCTTGAAAAACGAGACTAAATAGAGAGCAAAGACTGCGCAAGGGACGGCATATAGATAGGAGGGCTGCACATTCCGCACAAAGACAATAATACAGAAAAATAGGATAAAAAGGGTGAGAAGGAAGTAGTATAAATTCTTGTTAGTGAATACCTTAATATCAACAAAGTAGATAATAAGAAATAGTAGTGCAAGTATTACAACAATAATTATTGCCTGCCCTATAAGTAGACCGAAGTAAGAGCCTGAATATCCAAAACTAACCTCATACTCAGCTTTATAAGAATCCAACATCTGCTCTATCTCGGCTGTAACTATCTCCCCTTCTGCTACTATAAGCTGCCCTGTATAGATAACCCCTTTAGTAGGTGAGATATATTTGACTGCCTCTCTCTGAAGCAGTTCTGTCTTTTTCCTATCGAGTAGAAGGTTTGGTACTATTAACTCATCAACATTAACTCCTGGTAACTCCCCAAATTCGAGAAAAAGGAGTTTTTTAACTTTCTGAATATCATAAACTTCGGTAGCAGGAATCGTAGTAGCCCTTTTATCTCTTTGAACCACAATAACCTTATTTGATAAATCTTCATCATCTACCATGGTGAGAATCCCTCTGTCATAATACTTTTTGACAGCGGCACTCAAGTTGGAATATTTTTCTGAATCAAAAGCATCATCTGCCTGTAAAATGCTAACTAATTTAAGTTTAGATATAGTAGTAACTTCATCATAGTTATAATATGGTACTATTTTAGAAGCCTGCTCCTCCCTCTCGCTTAAAAGTTCACCCTCCGTTTTAAGTAGAGGGAAATCAATAGGGGTAATAAGTGTTTCATACATCCATGGACGCCCTTTTTGATATTTATACTTAAATCTCCCCTCATGAGGAAAAACTGCAAGTGCAATGATTAATGTTATAGCAAAAGAGATATAAATTCTCGGATTTTTTAGATTTTTAGTCCTATCCATCTTTTTTTTCTTAAATTTGTAAAGGTAAAGATAAATAATATTAATCAAATATGAGACAACGAACTCTCCTTCTTGCGATTTTACTACTCCTAATCACACTCCCATCGCGTGCACAGGAGCTAATGGTAATCAATTCAAAGAACCTTAAATGCAATGACACAATTTTAGTTTTCACCCCGAAAACAATAGTATCTGCTGACTCCCTTCCTACCATGATTCTTCTGCACGGATGGAGTGGATGCTACAAAGATTGGAGTTCCCATTATGACCTCCAGGAGATAAGCAACCGCAGTGGTTTTAGAATTATCTGTCCTGATGGTTTTTACAATAGCTGGTATCTTGATAATTTAGACCCCTCTAAAATGCAATGGAGAAAATTCTTCCACGAAGAGTTCTATCCTCAGATGAAAAACAAATACTCTCTCGTTCCAAAATATACTTTCATCACAGGACTCAGCATGGGTGGTCACGGTGCAATTAACATCTTTTTAGACAATCCTACTCTCTTCCGCTCTGCAGGAAGTATGAGCGGAGTGCTCGACCTTCGAATGACCGGACTTAGAAAAGAGTTTGTCTCTCAGATTATCGGAGAATATTCTGAAGAGAACGAACACTACGATAAGGAGTCTGCCCTACATAGGTTAGAACAATATCGAAAAGATTACCCCACAGATGCAGCCGAGAAGGTTTTTGTTATCTCTTGTGGATATGAAGATATCTATGAAAAATGTGCATTAGATTTTACCTATAAGTGTAAAGAGTACAATATCCCCTGCATTGGAACCCTTAACAAAGGGAAACATAGCTGGAAATATTGGGGTTTTACCCTCGAACAGCACCTTTGGGTCTTTACCAAGATACTGAAAGGGGAAAATTTAGGATACTAAAGAATGGAAAAAGGTTATGATAAAATAGCCTTATCCTGTATCTCCTCTGAATCATAAACGCCTTTTGCAAGTTTCTCTTTAACCTCAGAGAAAGCATTTAGCGTATATTCAACATCCTCAAGTGAGTGAACTGCTGTAGGAATAATTCTAAACATAATAACTCCTCTTGGAACAACAGGATAAACCACTACTGAGCAGAAAATATGATAATTCTCACGAAGATCGACCAATATATTAGTAGCTTGAGGTACAGTACCATTAATAAATACAGGGGTAACACATGCCTCTGCCACTCCAATATCAAACCCTCTGCTACGCAAACCCTCTTGTAAAGCATTGGTAATCGTCCAGAGTTTCTTTCTTAACTCATCACCCTCTGCAGATCTGATTATCTCCAACCTCTTCAGACACCCTTCCACTATCGGCATAGGGAGGGATTTGGCATATATCTGAGAACGAAGATTATATCTTAGATAATTAATAATATATTTGGGTCCTGCCACAAAACCTCCGATGGTAGCCATTGATTTTGCATAAGCTCCTATATAGAGATCAATTTCATCCATAACCCCGAAATGCTCTGAAGTTCCCCTTCCGTGCTCTCCCATAACCCCGAAGCCATGAGCATCATCTATTAAGATTCTAAATTTGTATTTCTTTTTCAGAGCCACGATTTGGTCAAGAATGCCAAGTGCCCCTGTCATTCCATAAACCCCCTCTGTGATAAGGAGGATACCCCCACCGGTCTCTTCACAAAGTTTGGTAGCCCTTTGGAGAGTCTTTTCGCATTTCTCTATATCGTTATGAGGATAGACCATTCTCTTTCCCATGTGAAGTCTGCAACCATCTATTAGACAAGCATGAGCCTCAGAGTCATACACGATTACATCATGTCTGCTAAGGAGTGCGTCTATGGTGGAGACTATCCCCTGATATCCGAAATTGAAGAGGAAAGCATCCTCTTTCTTTTCAAAGTCGGCAAGTTCTCTCTCAAGTTGTTCATGGAGTGAGGTATGTCCTGACATCATTCTCGCCCCCATTGGGTAAGCCATTCCCCATTTTGCTGCCGCTTCAGCATCTGTCTTTCTAATGGCGGGGTGGTTTGCAAGTCCTAAATAGTTATTCAGACTCCAACATAAAACTTCATGCCCGTTAAAATACATTCTGGGCTGGATCTCACCTTCCAATTTCGGGAAAGCAAAATATCCGTGTGCTCTTGTACGATATTGTCCTAAGGGACCACCTTCATCCTGACTTATTCTATCAAAAATATCCATATCTTATAAGGGTTATAAATTATTAAGCATCAATATTTGCGTATTTGGCGTTAGCCTCGATAAACTCTCTTCTAGGGGGAACATCATCACCCATTAGCATAGAGAAGACACGGTCAGCCTCAGCCACATTGTCAATAGTTATCTGACGAAGGAAACGAGTAGAGGGATCCATTGTCGTATCTTTAAGTTGCTCTGCATTCATCTCTCCAAGACCTTTGTACCTCTGAACCATTACATTAGCCTCACTCCCTTTTCCTAACTCGGCAATAGCTGCTTTTCTATCCTCCTCAGTCCAGCAATATTTTTCCTCTTTCCCTTTCTTGCTCTTGACTCTATAAAGAGGAGGGGTAGCAATATAAACATACCCGTTCTTAATCAAGTCGAACATGTGACGGAAGAAGAATGTTAAAATCAATGTATCAATATGACTACCATCGACATCCGCGTCTGTCATTATTATAACTTTATGGTAACGAAGTCTTGAAAGGTTAAGTGCCTTACTATCCTCTTCTGTCCCAATAGTTACTCCAAGTGCAGTATATATATTCCTTATAGACTCACTCTCGAAGACTCTATGTTCCATCGCTTTCTCCACATTCAATATCTTTCCTCTCAATGGCAATATAGCCTGGTATGCTCTATCCCTTCCGTTCTTTGCAGTGCCCCCTGCAGAGTCCCCCTCCACTATGAAAAGTTCACATTTTTCAGGGTCTCTTTCAGAACAATCGGCAAGTTTTCCGGGGAGTCCGGCTCCTGACATTACAGTCTTCCTCTGCACCATTTCGCGTGCTTTGCGCGCTGCATGTCTTGCAGTTGCTGCCAATACCACCTTTTCAATAATGGTCTTGGCATCTTTAGGATTCTCTTCAAGGTATGCTTCTAATGCCCCTTTAACTGCTTGTGAGACAGCAGCGTCCACTTCACCATTCCCTAACTTGGTCTTGGTCTGTCCCTCAAACTGAGGCTCCTGGACCTTCACTGAAATTACCGCTGTAAGACCCTCTCTAAAGTCGGAGGCATCAATATCGAATTTCAATTTCTCAAGGAATTTATTCTTCTCTGCATAAGACTTCAGAGTGGTGGTAAGTCCTCTTTTAAAACCTGTAAGGTGAGTCCCCCCCTCGATAGTATTGATATTGTTTACATAAGAGTGAATATTCTCATTAAAACCGGAATTATACTGCATAGCCACTTCGATGGGCATTCCTGTCTTATCTGTCTCAAGATAGATTGGTTTCTCGGT
This sequence comes from uncultured Muribaculaceae bacterium, assembly GCA_964432305.1. GTDB lineage: Bacteria > Bacteroidota > Bacteroidia > Bacteroidales > UBA932 > CAYSND01. The sequence goes on from CAYSND010000122.1 coordinate 5,522, forward strand.
TATTTTCTCTCTCATCCCATCTAAATAATCTACAAATTCGAGAAGCCCTCTCTCTGAGTAGAACTCTTCGTATTTTACCCCTTTCTTCTCCTTAA